>DAOUQU010000068.1 GCA_030625445.1 Gammaproteobacteria bacterium | reverse complement strand
TGGTGCTGGCAACGGGCGGGGGTGCAGTGATGGAAGCTGAGAATCGCCGCAATCTTGCCGCACGCGGGTTTGTTATCTATCTGCAGTGCTCGACGAAGCAGCAATTTGAACGCACGGCGAAAGATAAGAACCGGCCGCTGCTGGATGCAGATGATCCCATGGCGGAATTGGAAAAATTGATGGAAATTCGAGCGCCTCTCTACAAGGAGACTTCCGATCTGGTTGTCTCGACGGAGCAGCGCGGCGCCACAGGTGTCATGCGTGAGATCATCAGCAAGATAGAGTCTCTGTAGTGCCGCCGGCAACAGCCAGGAGACTGGAGGTCGATCTGGGTGAGCGCAGCTACCCGATTACCATCGGTCCCGGGATCATCTCCGCTGCAGAGAGCTATGCGAATTCGATCCGTTCACAGCAGGTGATGGTGGTAACCAACGAGACAGTGGCTCCTCTCTATCTCGACAAGGTGCTGCAGGCTCTACACGGGTTTCACGTCGAGCAGGTGATCCTGCCGGATGGTGAACAGTATAAAACCCTGCAAGTGCTTAACACGATCTACGATGCGCTGTTGTCATCGCGGTTTGACCGTAGCTGCACCCTGCTGGCGCTTGGCGGCGGTGTCGTTGGAGACATGGCTGGTTTTGCAGCTGCGAGCTATCAACGCGGCGTCGATTTTGTGCAGGTTCCTACCACACTGCTCTCCCAGGTTGATTCGTCGGTTGGCGGGAAGACCGGGGTCAATCACCCGCTCGGTAAAAATATGATCGGCGCCTTTCACCAGCCGCGTTGCGTGGTTGCTGATACCGAAACGCTCAATACCCTGCCTGACCGTGAGCTCTCAGCCGGTCTCGCCGAGGTGATCAAGTACGGCGTGATCAATGACCTCCCCTTTTTCGAATGGTTGGAAGAGAATATAGATCGTCTGCTGGCGCGGGACAGCGAAGCCCTGATTTATGCGATCGAACGCTCCTGCCGTGACAAGGCGGTGATTGTTGCTGCTGATGAAAAAGAGGCTGGACAGCGGGCGTTGTTGAATCTGGGACATACTTTCGGCCATGCCATTGAGTCTGGAATGGGCTACGGCGTGTGGCTGCATGGCGAGGCAATTGCCGCCGGTATTGCCATGGCTGCCGATATGTCAGTTCGTATGGGGTGGCTGGATGTTCAGCAGCAGAAGCGCATCCGTTCTCTGCTGCAGAAAGCGCATTTGCCGGTGGATCCTCCATCACAAATCAGCGGCAAGCGATTTCTGGAACTGATGTCCGTTGATAAAAAAGTGCTGAATGGTGAACTGCGTCTGGTATTATTGCGCGGCATTGGTAAAGCGGAAGTTACAGCCGATTATGCTGTAGCTGCGTTGCAGCAGACAGTCGCTGTGTAGATCTTTGCGACCCTAGTAATCCTTGAGTAGCTAATATCTATACAAAAATGACTCTCGCAAAGGCCGCCAAGAAAAACCTTTGCGATCTTGGCGTCTTCGCCTACATGGATCGTAGGTGAGGGGCGTGAGCAGGACGCGGAAGCTTGGCGAGAGAAAACAATCTCTTTTATGCCTTGTCAGTCTGAGACATGGTCTCGCTAGTTAATGACAAAACATCTCTTCCAGGAAAATAGCATGGCAATAATTCTTGCTGTCGCCAATCAAAAAGGCGGTGTGGGCAAGACCACAACATCGGTTAATCTTGCGACGGCGCTCTTTGATGAAGGTCAGCGGGTGCTGCTTGTCGATATGGATCCGCAGGGCAATGCGACCACTGGCGTTGGTATAGATAAGAATGGTCTGGAGCTCTCCTGTTATGACATGCTGATGGAAGGGTTGCCACTGAGCGATGTGATCGTGCATACAGAAGTTGCCGGCATCGATGTGGTGCCGGCTAACGGAGATCTGACGGCTGCTGAAGTCGGCCTGATGGAGGATTCGTTGCGCGACAAGCGGCTGGATTTCGCTCTGCAGGAAGCGCGTTCCCGCTATGACTACATCCTCATCGACTGCCCGCCGTCGCTGAATATGCTGACGCTGAATGCGCTGGTTGCCGCCGACAGGGTGCTGGTGCCGTTGCAGACGGAGTATTATGCACTGGAGGGGGTGTCAGCCCTGAGTCAGACAATAGAGAAAATCAGTAGGAGCCGTAATCCCAAGCTCAAGGTTGATGGTTATCTGCGAACTATGCATGACACGCGCAACCGCCTGGGCTCCGATGTCTCGGCGCAGCTGCTTGAGTATTTTGGTGACGAGGTTTATCGCACGGTGATCCCGCGCAATGTGCGTCTCGCAGAGGCGCCAAGCCATGGAATGCCGATAATGCGTTATGACAGGTCTTCGCGGGGTGCAGCAGCATATTCAGTGCTTGCCGGTGAAATCCTGAGAAGACATGGCAAAATTGACAGGTGAGTTTGATCGTATGAGCAGTGTAAAACGACGAGGATTGGGGAGGGGACTGGATGCACTTCTTGGTGTGGCATCGACAACCCCTGATACTACTGAAACAGAATCCGCAATCTCCTCCACTTTGAAGAGGGATGCTGGAGGTGAGAGTGGTGCGGTTTCCGAAGCTACTGCATCAGAGAGAGCCACAGCTGGTGGCCTGACGCAAATCGGCATTGATTTGATCAGGCGCGGGCGCTTTCAGCCGCGCAGGAATTTTGATGAAGAGAAACTCCGCGAGTTGGCAGACTCGATAGCTGCGCAGGGGATCATACAGCCTATCGTCGTGCGTCCTGTCAACGATCACTACGAAATCGTCGCCGGCGAGCGTCGCTGGCGTGCAGCCCAGCTGGTCGGGCTGGGTGAGATGCCGGTAGTGATTCGTGATGTTGATGATCAGGCCGCCATGGCAATGGCACTGATTGAAAATATTCAGCGTGATGATTTGAATCCGCTTGAAGAGGCGGAGGCGTTGCAGCGGCTGCTGAAGGAGTTTACATTGACTCATCAGCAAATTGCGCAGGCTGTGGGAAAGTCGCGTACAACAGTGACTAACCTGTTGCGTCTAATCGAGCTGGAGGCGGATGCCAAGGAGCTGCTGGAGCAGGGTAAGCTGGAGATGGGACATGCGCGTGCCATTCTTGGTTTGAAAGGTGCGCAGCAGTCAGAGGCAGCGGCCAAAGTGGTGCGCTCGGGACTCTCGGTGCGCGAAACAGAGAAGCTGGTGCGGCGTCTGCAGGGACTTGAGGCAAAGCCCGTGCCTGTAGCAGAGAAGATCGTAGATCCGAATATTCGCTCGCTGGAACAGCAGTTGTGTGAAAAGCTCGGAGCCATTGTCAAGCTGCAGTCCGGCGCCAGGGGAAAAGGCAGGCTGGTGATCAGCTACAATTCGCTGGAAGAGCTGGACGGGATCCTGGAGCATATCAATTAGATAATCTGATTCTGGCTTTGCCAGGAAGGCGCTATCTATTTGCATCGCATTGACATCCCTCAAGAGGAACGCATTTTGTTGCGCGTTTGGTTGACCTGATTATAGTGCTCCCTTATACTCTTCCTGTTTTAAGGAGTTGGACATTAATAACTTTTCGGATAATGCGCAGCAATGTTGTTCGTATTCAAGGCGCAGCAAGGGGCGCATAGCAGGGTTATGTAACTCTTGCTGGAACGCAGAAGACGGACAGCAGGGCAAGCAGTATCGGGAAGTTATTATTGGACAGATTCTTAGTCTGTAACACAGCTTCCAGGTGCAAAGTTTTTCTCCGAACACTGTTTGGCGGCTTGTTTTGATGCAGCTGGGGTTGTCGCTGCTGTTGGCTGTGGTGATGTTGTTGCCGGGCCGTATATATGCGATCTCCACGCTCGCCGGAGGAGTTGCGGCAACTGCTGCAAATGGCGCGGCTGCACTGCTGGTATTCCGGCGCTACAAGGCATCTGAGACCGCGGCTCTGATGGGGCGTTTTTATGCTGCAGAGCTTGCGCGACTGGTATTGACGATAGTTTTATTTCTGGCGGTGATCCTGTGGTTGAAACCACTCAGTATCGTCGCCATGTTGGGCGCCTACCTGTTGATCCATCTCTCTACAGGCAGCCTGATGTTGATAGCGAATAACAGACATAAGAGATAACAAGAGAAAGAGATAACAAGAGAAAGAGATGTCAACAGAGACGATCACTTCAAGCGAATATATCAGGCATCATCTGACCAACCTGACCTTTGGCCGTCACGCTGACGGGCACTGGGGGATGGCGCACTCTGCCGAAGAGATCAATGAGATGGGTTTCATGGCGATCCATGTCGATACCATGTTCTGGTCCCTGTTTCTCGGAACTCTGTTTGTGGTTCTCTTTTCCCGCGCCGCCAAAAATGCAACCGCAGGCGTTCCCTCTGGAATGCAGAACTTTGTCGAGTGGATTGTCGATTTTATCAACGACAGTGTGCGCGGCTCCTTCTCGGGCAAGAATGATCTGGTGGCACCGCTTGCGCTGACCATATTCGTGTGGATCTTCCTCATGAACCTGATGGATCTGGTGCCGGTGGATGTTATTCCCTCATTGGCCCGGATGGTGGGGATTCACCATATGAAGGTGGTAGCGACGACCGACCCGAATGCCACTTTTGGCATGGCGATCGGGGTCTTCATTCTGACACTCTACTACTCACTCAAAATCAAGGGCATCGGCGGTTTTCTGGGCGAGCTGACGCTGCAGCCTTTTGAGTCGAAAAACCCCTTACTGAAACTGTTGTTCATCCCGATCAACTTCCTGCTTGAATTCGTTTCGCTGATCGCCAAGCCGATCTCGCTGTCACTGCGGCTGTTCGGCAACATGTACGCGGGCGAGATGATCTTTATTCTGATTGCAATCATGTATAGCGCCGGTATCGGCATGGGACTGTTTGCCGGCGGGTTGCAATTTGTGTGGGCGGTTTTTCATATCCTGATCATTACCCTGCAGGCGTTCATCTTTATGACCCTGACTATTGTCTATATGGATATGGCGCACAACGAACATTGATTGTCGTTACGTTTGTACGGCTTGTTTTTTTGAATTTATTATTTTTTACTTCCTGACTGGAGATAAATATGGAATCTGGACTACTTTATATTGCAGGCGCATTGATGATGGGCCTGGGTGCTCTGGGCGCTGCCGTTGGTATCGGTATCCTTGGCGCGCGTTTTCTCGAGGGCGCTGCGCGTCAGCCTGAGTTGATTCCGATGCTGCGCACCCAGTTCTTTATCGTGATGGGTCTTGTCGATGCCGTACCGATGATCGCTGTTGGTCTGGCAATGTATGTTCTGTTTGCTGTTGCATAATAGAATTTTCCCTGAGACGTCATCTTAATCCCAGGAATAACGGGGAAACAGTATGAATATCAATCTGACCCTGATTGGACAGTTGCTGGCTTTTATCGTCTTCGTGTGGTTTACGAAGAAGTATGTGTGGACGCCGATCATCGCAGCTCTGGAAGAGCGCAAGGTAAAAATCGCCGAAGGTCTGGCGGCTGGAGAACGCGGCCTTCACGACCAGGAGCGGGCAAAAAACCGCGCCGCTAAAAAGATTCGCAAAGGAAAGAAGCAGGCGGCAGAGATTATCAATCTGGCGCAGAAGCGTGCTGCGGAAATCGTCGATGAAGCCAAGGAGAATGCCCGTACAGAGGGTGAACATATCTTGACGACGGCAAGATCCGAGATTGAGCAGGAGAGCAATCGGGCGAAGGAAGAGTTGCGGGGGCAGGTTGCAAAACTTGCGGTTGCCGGCGCAGAGAAAATCCTTCACCGCGAGGTCGATGCCGATGCGCACCGTGAAATCATCGATGCTCTTGCGAAGCAGTTGTAGGTTCAATCATGGCCCAGGAAGCAACAACCATCGCCCGACCCTATGCTGAGGCAGTGTTTGCCCTCGCCAAAGAGGATGGCACGCTGGATCAGTGGTCAGAGATGCTCGATTATATCGCATCATTGATGCAGGACAGCACCATGCAGCGATTGGTGAATGAGCCCGGCCAGGTCAAATCGCAAATCGCTGAGCTGATCATCGACATCGGCGACGGCAAACTGACGAGTGAAGAGCAAAACTTCGTGCGTCTGCTGGCGGAGAACGAGCGACTGGAGACTGTCTCCGAGATTGCGCAGCGCTATGAGTCTCTGAAGAACCGGGAGAGAGGTGTGCTCGATGTCGATGTCACATCCGCATTCCCGCTTGACGAGATGCAGCAGCAGTCGATCGCAGCAGTATTAAAGAGCAAGCTTGGACGTGAGATCCGGATCACAAGCAGTGAGGAGCCGGCATTGATCGGCGGCGTAGTGATCCGCGCAGGGGACATGGTCATCGACAGTTCCGTGCAGGGGCAGCTGACCAAGCTTGCAAACGAATTGGAAAATTAAGCGAGAAGCCATATGCAACTCAACCCATCTGAAATCAGTGAGCTCATCAAGCAGCGTATCGAGAATTTTGATACCTCTGTCGAAGCCCGCAACGTAGGCACCATTGTTGGTGTTGCCGACGGTATTGTCCGAATCCACGGGCTTGCCGATGTCATGTCTTATGAAATGCTGGAATTTCCCGGCAATACCTACGGCTTGGCGCTGAACCTCGAACGTGACTCTGTCGGTGCCGTGGCCCTGGGCGAATACAAGCATCTCAGCGAAGGCGACACGGTCAAATGCACCGGGCGCGTGCTTGAGATCCCGGTGGGAGACGCCATGCTCGGGCGTGTCGTCGACACACTGGGAAATCCCATTGATGGCAAAGGCGATATCAATACCAGTGAAATGTCGTCACTGGAAAAAGTTGCGCCGGGCGTTATCGAGCGTAAATCCGTTGACCAGCCGGTGCAGACGGGCATCAAGGCGATCGATGCGATGGTGCCGATCGGACGTGGTCAGCGCGAGTTGATCATCGGCGATCGCCAGACAGGAAAAACCGCGCTTGCGATCGATGCGATCATCAACCAGAAGGATGCCGGCGTAAAGTGTATCTACGTGGCGATTGGCCAGAAAGCCTCCTCTATTGCCCAGGTGATGCGCAAGCTGGATGAGCATGGCGCCCTGGAAAACACGATTATTGTTGCCGCATCTGCGGGAGACTCACCGGCGATGCAGTTCCTGGCCCCCTATGCCGGTTGCTCGCTTGGCGAGTATTTTCGTGATCGTGGTGAAGATGCGCTGATCATCTATGACGACCTCACCAAGCAGGCATGGGCTTATCGCCAGGTCTCTCTGCTGCTGCGCCGGCCACCAGGACGGGAGGCTTATCCTGGCGACGTATTCTATCTGCACTCGCGTCTGCTCGAACGTGCTGCGCGGGTCAATGAAGCCTTCGTTGAAAAACATACCAATGGCGAAGTGACTGGCAAGACCGGTTCGTTGACGGCGCTGCCGATTATTGAGACCCAGGCGGGAGATGTCTCGGCATTCGTACCGACCAACGTTATCTCAATCACAGATGGTCAGATATTTCTCGAGACGGATCTGTTCAATGCCGGTATCCGGCCCGCGATCAATGCCGGTCTGTCGGTATCCCGGGTTGGCGGCGCCGCGCAGACAAAAATCATCAAGAAACTTGGTGGTGGCATTCGCCTGGCACTGGCGCAGTACCGTGAGCTGGCTGCGTTCTCGCAGTTTGCCTCCGATCTCGATGATGCCACCAGGAAGCAGCTGGAGCGTGGAAAACGTGTGACCGAGTTGATGAAACAGGGGCAATATCAGCCGATGTCCGTTGCACAGAT
>DAOUQU010000437.1 GCA_030625445.1 Gammaproteobacteria bacterium | reverse complement strand
CAAGATATGCAGGGTTGGGATTATCTCGTTCCCACCGTCCCCGGTGGGAATGCATACGGAGTTATCTTCGAGCCAGATCTGCATTCCTACGCAGGAGCGTGGGAACGAGGATACGCTTGCTAGCTGGTTGCATCAGTCATCTGCAGGCCATAACCAGGCGGCGCCGCGTACGCCGGAGGAGTCGCCATGCAGCGGCGGCACGATCCTGGTGCTGACACTGTCTGAAAAAACATACTCCGGCAGCAGTGCCGGGACGTTTTGATAGAGTCTGTGGAGATTGGAGAGTCCGCCGCCAATGACAATACATTCAGGATCGAGCAGGTTGATCACTGAAGCCAGTGCGCGCGCCAGCCGGCTTTCATATTGCTGCAGTAATGCTTCTGCTGCCGCATTGCCATGCGCTGCTGCTGTGGCTATCTCTTCAGCTGAGAGCGCCTCTCCTGTGATTCTCTGATACTGCCTGGATAAGCCGGGGCCGGAGAGAAATGTCTCGATGCAACCCTCTTTTCCACACCAGCAGGTGGGACCTGGGAACTCTTCGGCGCGCATCCAGGGCAGCGGATTGTGTCCCCATTCACCGGCAACAAGATTTGTTCCCTCATGCAACTTGCCGTTAACGACGATCCCGCCACCGGTTCCAGTGCCGAGAATAATGCCAAACACCGAAGCCGCACCGGCTGCAGCGCCGTCAGTCGCTTCCGAGAGTGCAAAGCAGTTGGCGTCATTGGCGATACGAACCTTGCGTAGCAGCAGTTGCTGGATGTCATGTTGCAGTGGCTGCGTATTGAGGCAGGTTGAGTTGGCGTTGCGGATCAGCGTAGTTGCCGGAGAAGGGGAGCCGGGGATGCCGATGCCGATAGTTCCCTCTTGACCGAGCTGCTGTTCACTCCCGGTGATCAGTTGTTTAATGGTGTAGAGTGTTTTGCGGTAGTCGCCGACTGGCGTCGGCATCCGCCGGCGCAGCAGTGTGTTGCCTGCTGCGTCCAGCGCAATGATCTCTATTTTGCTGCCTCCGAGATCGATGCCGATACGCATGGTTATAGATTTTAAGTTTTAGGTTTTAGGTTTTAGGTCTCTCTATTTCCAGCTCCGGGGGTGCAGCTTGCGTAGACTCGGCGATCAGAATCTCCTCCCGGGCGGGTTGAGGAGTTGGCTCTTCAATAATCGGTGCGGTATCTTCCACGGGGAGAGATGGCTCCTCGACAGGTTGGGGAGCAGGTTCGCTGGCTGCCCGGGAGGCTTGATGAGCAACCGGTTGACCCTGTCCGGATGGATTGGTGAACTTGTCATTCAGTTTTTGCACGTAATTGTCGGTGCTCTGACGTATTTTACTGAGTCGTCTGCGTGTCAGAGGTCCCCAGCCGGCAGCACGCCCCAGAAAGATGGAGTAGAGAAAGCCGGTGCTCTTGCGGAAAGCAGAGACCAGGTCA
>DAOUQU010000063.1 GCA_030625445.1 Gammaproteobacteria bacterium | reverse complement strand
GATGTGTGAGCTGTAGAATTCCGTCATTGCGAGCGAAGCGCGGCACTAATTTTGCTCGGAGCAAAATTGAACGCGCCTTGTGCGACCCGAAGGGTAAATTACAAGGATGTAATTTATAATCTGGTAGGAAGTAGGCCGGATGAGCTGTAGCGAAATCCGGCAAAAGGCAGGCACGGTACCGACGGTTCCATTCGCAAAGCCGGATTACGGCGCGGGAAGATTTCGTAATAAATCGAAGAGTTGTTGAAAGCGCCTTATCCGGCCTACATTGAATACTTCGTGTGCTTCGTGGTAAAAGTCCTTTAAAATGCCGACCCTCTATATCCTCCACCACTATCCTGGAAATCCTTAACTCATGCTGGAAATTGTTGAACAGCAGCTGCTGGCCCCCGCTGGTCTCGAGCAGCACCATCTTGACCATGTGCTTGATCATCTTATGGGGCATCAGATCGATTTTGCCGACGTCTATTTTCAATCGAGTCGTCTGGAAGCCTGGACGCTTGAAGACGGCATCGTCAAGGAGGGCGCCTACAGCATCGAGCAGGGCGCCGGTATCCGCGCCATCAGTGGCGAAAAAACCGGCTTTGCCTATACCGATGAGCTGCAGCTGCCGAATCTGATAGAGGCTGCCGATACGGCGCGGGCGATAGCTCGAGCCGGTCAGAACAGAAGCATTGCGGTAGCTGATAGCGGCAAGGGGCAGCAACTCTACGCAGCAACTAATCCACTCGATACGCTGTCACGCAGTGACAAGATCGCCTTGCTGCACCAGGTGGAGCAGGAGGCGCGCAGGCAGGATCCGCGCGTGCAGCAGGTGATCGCCAACCTCGTCGCTGCCTACGATATGGTACTGGTTGCAGGCAGTGACGGCGTCCTGCGCAGTGATATACGCCCTCTGGTGCGCATGAATGTGCATGTGATTGTGGAGCAGGGTGATCTGCGTGAACAGGGAACGGCCGGTGCAGGCGGGCGTACTTCGCTGGACTTCTTTACCCGCAATGAACGCGGTCTGGATCTGGCACGAGACGCTGTACGCCAAGCGCTGGTCAATCTGCGGGCCGTCGATGCTCCTGCCGGCGCGATGCCCGTGGTGCTTGGTCCTGGCTGGCCGGGCGTACTGCTGCATGAGGCCATTGGACATGGCCTTGAAGGCGACTTCAATCGCAAGGGGACTTCGGCCTTTGCCGGCCGCATGGGGGAGCGTGTTGCTTCACCGCTGTGCACAGTGGTGGACGACGGCACGCTCGAAGAGCGTCGCGGCTCCCTGAATATGGACGACGAAGGAACCACCACACAGCAGACGGTCCTGATCGAGAAGGGGATTCTGAAAGGCTATATGCAGGACAAGCACAATGCTTCCCTGATGGGCGTCAACTCCACCGGCAACGGCCGGCGCGAGTCCTATGCCCATCTCCCCATGCCGCGCATGACCAATACCTACATGCTGGCTGGTGATCATGATCCGCAGGAGATTATCGCCAGTGTTGACAGGGGACTCTATGCCGTCAATTTCGGCGGCGGCCAGGTGGATATCACCTCCGGAAAATTTGTCTTCTCCGCCAGTGAGGCCTATCTGATCGAAAACGGCAAAGTCACCACGCCTGTCAAGGGCGCAACCCTGATCGGCAATGGCCCTGAAGTATTGAATCTCGTCAGCATGGTCGGCAATGATCTTGAACTGGATGCAGGCATCGGCGTCTGCGGCAAGGAGGGGCAGAGCGTGCCGGTCGGGGTCGGGCAGCCAACTCTGAAAGTGGATAATATGACCATAGGCGGCACGGTATGAGAGCGTTTGATCACAAGGCGAAATATGCGCAACTGCGGCAGCTGGTCGAAGATGTGCTCGCGGAGGCAGGACACCAGGGCGCCTCATCTGCAGAAGTTGCTGCGCACAGTGATATGGGATTGTCGGCAACAGTGCGTCTTGGAGAGCCGGAAACCATCGAGCATACGCGTGACAACAGCCTCAGCATCAGTGTCTACATGGGGCAGCACAAGGGAACTGCTTCTACTGCTGAACTCTCCAGTGCAGCAATTCAGGAAGCAGTGAGCGCAGCCTGTTCAATTGCAAAATACACCGCGGAGGATCCGTTTAACGGGCTTGCTGATGCCGAATTGATGGCAACAGAATTTCCTGACCTGGAACTCTATCATCCCTGGGATATCGATATTGAAGAGGCGCTCGCAATGGCGGTGGAATGCGAAGCCGCTGCGCGTGATTATGATCCGCGCATCACCAACTCCGAAGGGGCCACCCTCAATACCGGGCAGGCTGTCGGAGTTTATGGCAATACGCATGGATTTGTGCATGGCTATCCAAGCAGCCGTCATTCACTCAGCTGCAGCGTCATCGCTCAGCAGGATGAATCGATGCAGCGAGACTACTGGTATACCACTGCGCGTTCTGCGGCAGCGCTGGATGCGGCAGCGGATATAGGTGAACGCGCAGCGCAGCGCGCCATTGCGCGTCTTAATGGACGCAAGTTGAAGACCCGCCAGGCGCCGGTGCTGTTCCGCGCCGAGATTGCTGCCGGGCTGCTCAATAGCCTCATTCATGCCATCAGTGGATCAGCTCTCTATCGCCGTGCAACCTTTCTGCTGGATGCACTGGATACCTCGATATTTCCCGAATGGGTCAACATCGAAGAGAATCCTTTCATCATGCAGGGATTGTCCAGTGCAGCTTTTGATGCCGAGGGCGTTGCGACCAGCCGCCGCAAGCTGGTGGTTGACGGCATCTTGAAAGGCTATGTGCTGAGCAGCTACTCGGCGCGCAAGCTTGATTTGCAAACCACCGGTAATGCCGGCGGCGTACGCAACCTTTCGATTCAGATGGGTGACCAGGATTTTGCGGCATTGCTGAAGAGCATGCATACAGGCCTGGTGGTCACCGAACTGATGGGGCAGGGAGTCAATCCGATTACCGGCGACTACTCACGCGGCGCCAGCGGCTTCTGGGTTGAGGGTGGTGAAATCCAGTATCCCGTGGAGGAGATCACGATCGCAGGAAATCTCAAAACGATGTTCCAGCAGCTTGTGGCCGTGGGAAATGATGATGACTATCCCGGCAGCACCCGCACCGGATCATGGCTGATCGAATCGATGATGATTGCCGGTGAATAAAATCTTCCACAATAAATCAAATATTAATTCGGGGTATTGATAAATTTCGTATAGAATGCGTGGCAGTTATTATTACCATTCAGAGAGAGATATCGTGAGCAAAAAACCAGAAGTCAAAGCAGTCGCAAAAAAGAAGGCGGTTTCCAAAAAAACCGTTGCCAAAAAGAAGGTTGTAGCCAAGAAAAAAGCTGCAGCCAAAAAGGTTGTAGCAAAGAAGAGTGTTGCTAAAAAAGCGGCGCCAAAAAAGGTTGCCCCTAAAAAAGCAGCACCCAAGAAAGCAATGCCAAAAAAAGCAGCAAAAGCACCCGCTAAAAAGAAATCCGCTGCAGCAATCGATCCGCAGATGCGTTATGAAATGATCGAGAAGATGGCGTATTACCGTGCAAAGGATCGCAACTTTGCGCCTGGTCATGAGCAAGCAGACTGGCATGCAAGTGAGACGATAGTCGACAAGATGCTGAGCAAGAAATAGACGCTTAGTAGACTCCGGGTGATGGTGTGCGCCATCCCCGTGCCGGCAGCATCCCCTGCTGCCGGCATCTACACAGGGAAACTCTGGTGAATCGCTACGCGCTTCGATCAGAGCCCCCCTTTCAAGTTTTTCTTCCCGCCCCAAACCCGTAGGGTGTCAATAAGCGGTAGCGCTTTGCACCGTATGAATGCCCCCACTCACTGCTATAATGTTGCTTGTGTTGAAGCAAACTGGGAGAGAGACTTGCCAAAGGCGTGTGATTTGAAAAGAGGGGATATCGTCGAGATTGATGAGACGCCCCATGCCGTGCGGCGGGTGGAGAGTAAAAGTCCATCCTCCCGCGGTGCTGCAACACTCTACAAAATCCGTTTTAAGAACCTCAAGAGAGGACAGAAACTGGATCAGTCACTGAAGGGTGATGATTTCCTCAAGGATATCGACTGCTCCCGTGTGCAGGTTCAATACTCCTACCTGGATGGCGACATCCTGATCTTCATGAATCTTGAGGATTACTCCCAGTATGGACTCAACCGGGAAGATCTTGAGGGGCAGCTTGAGTACCTGGTCGAGGGGATGGAGGGGATTCTGGCACTGCTGGTCGATGGCGAGATCCTTGCCATCGAGCTGCCGCAGTCAGTCGTCCTGTCGATCACGGATACAACGCCCGGTGTAAAAGGCGCCACGGCAACAGGCAGAACCAAACCGGCAACGCTGGTGACTGGTCTCGAAATTCAGGTACCTGAATATCTCGAAAGCGGAGAGCTGGTCAAGGTCAATACCACCACCGGCAGTTTTATTTCACGTGCATGAAAGAAGTATACTGGTGGTTTCTCAATAACCTTGCACATGATCGCGGTCGGAAGACCGCTCCTACAGCAAGGTGTTGATCCGAGTGTAGGAGTGGTCATCTGACCACGATTGTATATTTGAAAAATGGAAACAGAGACGCATACAGACGAAGTCAAAAGCAAATCACAAATCAAGCGTGAGTTGCACGCGTTGCATGATCTCGGCAAGCAGTTGGTGGCGTTGCCGGATTCCCGGCTGCGCACGCTGGGGCTGACGGAGCCGCTGCAAACTGCAATCATGGATGCCAGGCGTTTCAAACGGGGAGCGCTTAAACGCCAGCTGCAATATATCGCCGGTTTGATGCGTGAGGTGGATGCGGCAGCCGTACAGCAGGCGCTGGATGGTTTTCAGCGTCCGCAGCAGCAGAAGGTCGAGGCTCTTCACGAGGTTGAGGCCTGGCGCGACGCGCTGCTGGCCGGAGATGAGGCCCTGCTGGATGAGCTGGTGAGGCGTTTTCAACATGCTGATCGCCAGCATCTGCGCCAGCTGGTGCGCAACGCAAACAGGGAGCGGCAGTTGAACAAGCCGCCAAAGTCCGCACGGGCACTGTTCCGCGAACTCTCCTCGCTGCGATCAGAGAAATAGATGCAACTCTGCAAAAAAAGTATCTTGTTACTGCTGCTCGTATGGACGCCGCCTGTCTGGAGTTCTGACGGGGGACTGGCCTATCTTAACCAGCTGCGCGCTCAGGCGGGAATGACGACGCTGCAGCAGCAACCGGCATTGACCAGGGCGGCGCAGAATCATGCCGATTATCTGGCGAATAACCACTGGAGAGATGATCGGCAGCCGCTCCATTCGGCGCATACTGAAGAACCTGGCGGCCGCTTCTTCACCGGTAAAAAAGTGGCGCAGCGGGTGCAGCATGCCGGCTATCCGCATGACGCAGTGCTCGAAAATGTCAGTCAGGGATATGCTGATCGTCAGATGGATAGTGCGATCGATGGACTCATGAGCGCTATCTATCACCGCTTTACCTTTTTGAATTTTGCTGTGGACGAAATAGGCATTGGCGCAGAGGAGGGTGTGCAGGTGTTTGAGCTCGGGCGTTCAGATCTGCGCGAACTCTGTACACAAGCAGGTGGCGATGCGTTCTTTACGCCGCCTCTCTATTGTCTCGACAGACTCGTCAAGGGCAGTTTCCACGACAATTTGTGCCGGCAGATTCCGCCCCGGGCGCTCTATCAGGAGCCATGGCATGAGAGCTGCTCGAACGGTGCTCGTCTTGATGCCGGCTATATGCGGAAATTCTGCCAGCAGCCTCCTGCGTCTGCGCTGCAGCAGGGACCGGGACGTTATTACACGCTTTGTGATGGCCGCTGGAAGGTGCGCAAGGAGTGGTTTGATCAGCTCTGCACAAGCCCTCCTGCTGCCGCACGCTATCGTCAAAACGGCAGTTACTACACCATTTGTGACAGCAAAACCCGGGTGAGTGAAAACTGGTACAGGGATATGTGTGCACAGGCTCCGGAAACAGCCCTCTACAGGGAGTCGGCGAGCTATCAACTCTTCTGCTCAAACACTCCCCGCAAGGTGCGCCCTGAATTTATGCAGCAGCAGTTGATCGAGAGGCAGCAGCAGAACCCCGAACTGGTTTTATGGCCGGCGGATGGAGCCAGGGATATCCCCCCCGCATTTTTTGAGGAGGAGCCGGATCCATTGCCGGACTTCTCGGTGTCGGGTTATCCGCTCTCGATTCAGGTCAATCCTGCAGTCTGGAAAAAGGCTTCACTGGTCAGCTTTATGTTGTATCAAAAGAGTGGAGATGAGTGGGTCAGCGTCGACATCCTGCCGCCGATGACTATCTCCAACGATCCCCATGGCCGTTTCAGCGAGCATCAGTTCGCCCTCTTTCCGGTGGCGCGGCTGCAGTGGAAAAGCCATTACAAAGCGGTTGCCGAGATGAAGCTGGATGGTGAACGGCGCCACGTGGAGTGGTCTTTCACCACCCGTGACCCGGGCGGAGAGCTGATCGACCTGAGCGCGAAAAATGGTCCGCACACGCTCAACGTCAACCGGGACTACACTCTCTACTGGCCTGTGCGACATGGCGCCCATCGTCCGCAGACAAGCGAGGTGGGAACCAGGTATCTTCAGGGTACTGATATGCAGTTAACGCTGATCGACCCGGATACAGTCAAATTGCGCGTGCAGGCAGATGTATGCGCAAAGGTCGCCGTGGAGTTTTCCCGCGATCGCAAGGCGGAGTTCCAGTTGACCGGTTGCCGCTAGGGCGGCATATTTTTTCCATCGCGGCCAGAGGGCCGCTCCCACACCAGTCGCCGGATATACATTGTAGGAGCGGCCTTCTGGCCGCGAAATCAGGGATGTGACAATAACCCCTCCTCATGCGCATGACAATTTCTCTTTCCGTAAGAAAACCTCAGTGATTCTCATCTATACTAAAACAACAGCAGGCTTCAACAGAAAAGCTGGAGTGATGTAGGTTGGGCAAAGCAATTTCCATCCTTGATGTTGGGCACACCTGAATTGTCTGTTCCCCGACACCATGCGTTAGTTGCACAATATGCGTGCCCAACAAAACAAAGCGGTGCAATACGGTTTTGCCCAACCTACGAATTCCAAACCTCTCCCTTTTCTCATTAAGGGGGTTAAGGGGATTGAGGGGGCAACAACAACCGCCCGTCAAGAGGAGAACAGAATGAAAAAAATAGCCATCATCGGCGCCGGGCGCGTGGGTGAAACCAGTGCACAGATTCTGGCCGAGCAGGAGTTATGCAGTGAGGTCGTGCTCATCGATATCCGCGAGGATGCACCCCAGGGAGTGGCGCTGGACATCTTTCAGACAGCGCCATTTTTCGATTTTGATACCCGTGTAACCGGCAGCAATGATCCCGCCGCCATGCAGGATTCAGATCTTGTGGTGGTGACTGCCGGGGTGCCGCGCAAGCCTGGGATGTCCCGTTCGGATGTGCTGCACACCAATCTCGCCATTCTGGATGCTATTCTGGACGATGTGCTGCGCTATGCACCGCAGTGCATGCTGCTGCTGGTCAGTAATCCGGTGGATATTCTGACTTACCATGCGTGGAAGCGCACCGGCTGGGAGCGCTCCCGCATTCTTGGCCAGGCGGGTGTGCTGGACTCTTCGCGCATGGCCGCATTTATCGCCATGGAGACAGGTTTCTCTGCGCGGGATATCACGACTATTGTACTCGGAGGGCACGGCGACACCATGGTGCCTCTGCCCCGTTTTTGCACCATCAATGGAATACCTGTTTCGCATTTTATCGATGATGAAACTATGCAGGAGATTATCGACAGAACCCGCTCGGGTGGCGCCGAGATCCTGGCGCTGCGCAAGAATTCCAGCGCCTATGACGCCCCCGGCGCATCTGTGGCCACCATGGTGGATGCCATCTGTCACAACCGGCGACGCATCCTGCCGACGGTTGCCATTCTCGATGGTGAGTATGGTGAAG
>DAOUQU010000102.1 GCA_030625445.1 Gammaproteobacteria bacterium | reverse complement strand
TCTGCAGGCCGGAGTCGTTCCAGTTCACTGGCAAGCGCTTCGGGAGTATCGACTTGCTGCAGGGTAAAGCGGCCGCTGCCAAGATCGAGTACGGCAAGGCCAAAGCCGTTGTCGTCATAGACGGCGGCAAGCAGGTTGTCGCGGCGATCTTCGAGCAGTGCCTCGTCGGTTACCGTGCCGGGGGTGACAATGCGCATTACCTTGCGCTCGACAGGTCCCTTTGAGGTGGCAGGATCGCCGATTTGTTCACAAATCGCGACTGACTCACCACGCCTGACGAGGCGTGCCAGGTATCCCTCGGCGGCATGATAGGGGATGCCTGCCATGGGGATGGCTTTGCCGTTGCTCTTGCCGCGTTTGGTCAGGGTGATGTCAAGCAGCTGCGAGGCGCGCTCTGCATCGCCATAAAAGAGTTCGTAAAAATCCCCCATGCGGTAGAACAGCAGCATCTGCGGGTGTTCGGCCTTGATGCGCAGATACTGCTGCATCATCGGCGTGTGTTTTGTCCCGGCGTGCCCCATCAACCGAAGCGGTAGTATTTTTCGATAGCTTCCAGCACTTCCCAGTGACAGGACATGCCTTTGGGAAAGGTGATTAAATCGCCGCGCTTGAACTCCTGTGGCTCTCCTCCCTCCGGGGTGACAATGATGCGACCCCGGATGATGTAGCAGTTCTCCTGGTCCTTATAGGTCCAGGGGAATTCGGAAACCTCCTTGCTCCAGACGGGCCAGTCGTAGACACCCAGGACTTCAAGTTTGGCAGGGGAGGGGTTGTGCTCGCAGTAGATATCGAATGTATCGCTCATAGTTGATTTGGCTATTGTAGAATAAGCCGCTGATTCTATCTGAAACCACGAGATTTGCGTAGCATCATCAGATGGATTCGCCATGGTGCTATTGCTATATCATTAACCGTGAATATTCCCCGAATCTAATATTTATGACTTGAGGCGCTGCCATAAAAAAATTCTTTATTGCAATATTGATTTATCACAATAGAATGGTTGTAACTATTGTTATTTTACGATGGCGATAATTTCCTGGTGATGAATGCTGCACTCGCATTGATGCCATATCGATGATTTAAGGAGTATGGAGGAAAAATGGTTACTTACGATGATCTCAATTCACAGAATGACAGAATTACAGAACTCTCCCACGTACTGAACAAACTGCTCTCTGACCGGGGCTTGTGTGACTCGAATGTTACCTGCGACCTGTTTTTTCAGTATGTCGAGAGTGTGCAGGATCACCTGAAGCTGGAGGACAGGCATATCTACCGTCAAATGCTGACTCACAGGGATCAGGGCGTCAGGAATACTGCGACAAAATTCATGTCCGGCCAGGTGGAAATCAAACGCGTGTTTGCATCCTATTTGAGAAAATGGTGTAAAAAGCGCGGCCATGAGCTGAAAATCAATGATTATGAGCGGTTTGCGAAAGAGACGGATGAGATGTTTGAACTGGTCCTGGATCGCATCCAGGATGAATCAGAAAACCTGTTTCCACTGTTGCGCGAAATCACCGGCGAGAATCATCTGCTGGTAGCTTGAAAATAAGTTTGCAGTCGTCAGCGAAAGAAAGTCTGCAGTCATCAGTATGCAGTTTGCAGTAACAACATGGAACAGAAACTGTCCATTGCAAACTTCTTTTTCGACTGCAATCTTTCTTTTTCTTTTGCTGCCTACTGCAGACTGCCAACTGCTAACTTTTTTCGACTACTATCCTTGATCACTCCTGAACATCCCCCACACAGGTGTTGCTGAATCTCTACACGGATTTACTGTGCAAAGATTGCACCTGACTGTACTATGCACTCGTCCCACAAAAATAATCTGAATTAAACAACCGGAGGAATCCTATGATCGACACATCCCTGATGCCTGATGAAAACGGCTATTTTGGAGAATATGGGGGGCAGATAATCCCTCCTGAACTGATACAGATCATGAATGAGATCAATGATGCCTATGATGAAATCCGCCAGACAAGCGCATTTCAGGATGAGTTGGCTGATCTGAATGAACACTATGTAGGGCGGCCAAGTCCGATCTATTACGCCAAAAAATTGAGTAAGCAGGTTGGCGGTGCGCGCATCTTTTTTAAACGAGAAGATCTCAACCATACCGGTGCGCACAAGATCAATCACTGCCTTGGCGAGGCTTTGCTGGCAAAGCACATGGGGAAAACCAAGGTGCTGGCGGAGACCGGCGCTGGACAGCATGGTGTGGCGCTGGCTACAGCCTGCGCGCTGATGGATATCGAGTGTGAAATTCACATGGGTGAAATCGATATCGAGAAGGAGCACCCCAATGTCACCAAGATGAAAATTCTCGGCTGCAAACTGGTTCCTGTGACGCGCGGCACCAAAACCCTGAAAGACGCCGTTGACAGCGCTTTTGAAGAGTACCTGAAGGATCCTGTCAACTACTTCTATGCGATCGGCTCGGTTGTCGGGCCGCACCCTTTTCCCAGGATGGTGCGTGATTTCCAGAGCATCGTCGGTAAAGAGGCGCGCGCCCAGTTTCTTGAAGAGCAGGGGAAGCTGCCGGATATTGTCATGGCCTGCGTCGGCGGCGGTTCCAATGCTATCGGGCTCTTCACTGAATTTTTGCAGGATGAGTCGGTTGAGATGATTGGTGTAGAGCCAGCCGGCAAAGGCCTGGATACTCCGGATAATGCAGCGACACTGACGCTTGGCAGCAAAGGCGCCCTGCATGGTTTCAAGTGCTACAACCTGCAAGATGATAATGGTGAGCCGCTGCCGGTCTACTCGATCGCGTCCGGTCTCGATTATCCGGGGGTCGGTCCACAGCACTGTTATCTGAAAGATCTCGGCCGCGTCCGCTATGAATCCGTCGATGACAAGGCGTGTCTGGACGCCTTCATGATCCTGTCACGCACCGAGGGGATTATTCCGGCTCTCGAGAGCGCCCATGCTGTCGCCTATGCGATGGATATCGCAAAGGATATGTCAGCGGATCAAACCATCCTCATCAACCTCTCCGGCCGTGGCGACAAGGATGCGGATTTTGTCGCGGAGCGTCTCTCTTTGTAAAAAAAGTTGGCAGTCGTCAGTAAAAAAAAGTCGGCAGTCTTCAGTTTGCAGTAGGCAGCAAAACAACAAATAAAATCTGTAGTTGCCAATGACCCGATTAGACTTTTGCCAACTGCCAACTGCCAACTGCCAACTGTAGTCAATGACCTCACGCCTGCTCTCCGCGCTGATCACCCTGCTTGGCGTTGTCACCCTGGTCTTCTTCCTGATTCACCTCATTCCGGGTGATCCGGTTGAATATATCCTCGGTGACTCGGCAAGACCCGCCGATCGCAATGCATTGCGTCAGCAGCTGGGACTCGACCAGCCGCTGCTGCAGCAATACCGCAGCTACCTGGTCAATCTGCTGTCGCTGGATCTAGGCAATTCCCTGCACAGCAACCAGTCAGTCACTGCACTGCTGGCGGAGCGCTTTCCGGCGACGCTGGAACTGGCGCTGGCCGCCTTTATCATTGCAGTGCTGATTGCTGTTCCGCTTGGTGTCATGGCTGCCAGGAGACGGGGGACGGCCTGGGACAGCAGCGCCATGACCATGTCGCTGCTGGGTGTATCGATACCCAACTTCTGGCTTGGGCCAATGCTGATCCTGCTGTTTTCACTGTGGCTTGGATGGACGCCGGTGAGCGGCAGGGAGCAACCGGGATCGCTGATCCTGCCGGCAATCACGCTCGGTGCCTCGTTGTCAGCCGTGCTGGCGCGAATGGTGCGCAGTACGCTGCTGGAGGTGCTCAATGAAGATTACATCCGCACCGCCAGGGCGAAAGGTCTCAAAGAGAGCAGCGTCATCTGGAGACATGCATTGATGAATACGATGCTGCCTGTCGTGACCCTGCTGGGACTGCAGCTGGGCGCCTTGCTGGCAGGCGCAGTTATCACCGAGACGGTATTCTCGTGGCCCGGTATCGGCTCACTGCTGATCGAATCGATTCAGAAACGTGACTACCCGTTGGTGCAGGGGTGTGTGCTGCTGGTTGCAGTGAGTTACCTGCTAATCAACACGATCACGGATCTTCTCTATCAGCTGCTGGATCCCAGGATTAGTGCTCCATCGACATTATAATTTCGAGTTCAGTGAGCTTGTCAGTGTTCATGGCAAGGCGCGTCTTGCCGGCAATGGTTCACCCCCCTTGCCAAGAGGCGCAACGCAGTCCATGGGCGCTGACAAGCTCACCCGGAGGGCGCTCCTGTGGTGTCCCGCAGCCGCGTTACAGCACTTGGCAAGGGGAAAAACCATTCCCTGCGTGCTGTGCCTTGCTGCGAAACACCACAGAAGCGCTGAATCCAAAATTATAATGTCGATGGAGCACTTGGCACAGTGAAACAGCGGATTGCTTTTATTATCCTGCTGGTATGGGTAGCAGCAGCCCTGCTTGAGCCGTTACTGCCGATCTCTCCAAACGAAATTCATCTGCCTGCTATTCTCGCTGCGCCATCAGCTGACTTCTGGCTGGGAAATGATGCATTGGGACGTTCTGTCGCTGAGCGGCTGATTGCCGGTGCACGCATCGCTTTTGTGGTGGCTTTTTCGACCGTGTTTGTCTCGGCACTGGCGGGAACGGTGATCGGGGCCGTCAGTGGCTATGCCGGTGGTGCGCTCGATCACCTGGTCTCCAGGGTGATCGACATCATGCTGGCTTTTCCAGGGATTCTGCTGGCGATTGCACTGGCTGCAATTCTCGGTCCCGGCATTGAAAATCTCATTATTGCAATATCCAGTGTCGGCTGGGTCGGTTATGCCAGGCTGGCCCGCTCACAGGCGATGACTCTGCGCACACGTGAACACATCACAGCGGCGGTAGCGCTCGGCAGCGGTCAGGGCAGAATCGTCTTCCGCCACCTGCTGCCATTGATGATGGCACCGCTGCTGGTCGAAGCCAGCTTTGGTCTCGCTGCAGTCATTGTCGCTGAAGCGGGGCTCTCATTCCTCGGCCTCGGAGTGCAGCCGCCGCAGGCATCATGGGGCAGCATGATCCGTGAAGGGGCTGGCTTTCTGCTGGTTGCTCCGCATCTTGCCATCTTTCCCGGCATCGCCATCATGCTGGTGGTGCTCTCTGCAAACCTGCTGGGCGACTGGATGAGGGACAGGCTGGATGTGCGCCAGTATCTCTGATCGAAGTGCTACGCGCTTCGATCAGAGATACTTGCAAGTTTGTCTACGGGGGAAGGGGCAAATCTCAATGAGATATAGTTGACTTTCAGTCTGCCCTTCCCCCGAACCCCCATCCCATCGGTTCATTCAGCTTCCTTAAGGGAGGTCAGCGTCAAACTCCGTTTCTGACCCTGCTACATTTCATCAGGAAATACTCGCATCAAACCCCATCAGCTGGTAACCTCACAAACAATTGGTTAATTCAATGAGGAACTGCATCATGGGTCATAAAAAGAATAAAAATGCTAAAAGCAACGACGAGGCCGAGGTTCATGAAGAGAGTGAAAGCGAGAGGAAAAAGGTTAAGAAAATTTCGACAGATGCCTATGAAAAAGAGCTGTTTCGACTTCAGGTAGAGCTGGTCAAGTTGCAGGAGTGGGTCAAGCACAAAGGCCTCAAAGTCGTTGTTGTTTTCGAGGGGCGTGATGCCGCCGGCAAGGGCGGCGTGATCAAACGTATCGCTCAGTATCTCAATCCGCGCATTTGCAGAATTGCCGCGCTTCCTGCTCCCACCGAGAGGGAGACTTCGCAGTGGTATTTTCAGCGCTATGCACCGCATCTCCCCTCTGCCGGAGAGATCGTACTGTTTGATCGCAGCTGGTACAACCGCGCCGGCGTCGAACGTGTCATGGGATTTTGTACAGAGGAGGAGTATCGTGAATTCCTGCGCTCCTGTCCTGAATTTGAGCGCATGCTGGTGCGCTCCGGTATTATCCTGATCAAGTACTGGTTCTCGGTCTCTGATGAAGAGCAGGAGAAGCGTTTTCAGAGTCGCCTCAGCGAACCCCTGAAGCGCTGGAAGCTCAGCCCGATGGATCTGGAGTCACGCTCGCGCTGGCTTGAATATTCGAAGGCCAAGGATCAGATGTTCGCACATACGGATATCAAGCAGGCACCCTGGTATGTGGTCAACTCCGATATCAAGAAGCACGCACGCCTCAACTGTATCCATCATCTGCTGACCCAGATTCCCTATGAGGATCTGACGCCCGAGCCGATCAAGCTGCCGAAGAGAAAAGAGGGTATCGGCTATGTCCGCCCGCCGATGACGGATCAGACCTTTGTTCCTGAAATCTATCCCTGACTACAGTATGTGGAGAACCAATAAACCACGGAAAGAAATTAACCACAGATGAACACGGATGCACACAGAT
>DAOUQU010000403.1 GCA_030625445.1 Gammaproteobacteria bacterium | reverse complement strand
CGTGCGATGCGTACCCGCCACAGATGCCGTAGTATCCCCCATTCAGCCCCGATTCGCAACAAATTATCATATATCAATATCTCCGCAAATAGTGAAGATTAACCGATGCAACTTCGCTATCAGGGATTACCCTCAATTGTGAAAAAAGCCCTCGTCAACAGCATAAATTAATCTATAAATTACTTTATATAACTACTATATCTATCTGTTTTTATTGTTTTTAACAATTTCACACATCCATTATTTGATAACTCTGTACAATGCCTGATAGAGAGTAGATTCTGAGAGAGTTCTGCACATCATTTTTTCATCATTTCCGGAGGAGAGAGATGACACAACAGACAACGCCAATAAACCATCGACTGGATCAACTGGAACAGCATCTGGCAACTGAAAATCCGGTGCTGCTGGAGACCATCAAGGGTTTTCGCCAACTCGACAAAGTCGGCCACAAACTTGGACTGTTAGCAGATGAGGATTCATTCGCGACACAAATTACATGGTGGCCGCTGATCTCGGTTCTGGGAACTTTTTCTGCCGGCAAATCAACCTTCATCAATCACTTCATCGGTCATGATTTGCAGCGCAGCGGCAATCAGGCTGTTGACGACATGTTTACTGTCATCTGTTACAGCCAAAAGCAGGCGGCCCATGCACTGCCCGGAGTCGCCCTCGACTCCGACCCCCGCTTCCCCTTTTACCGCATCAGCGATGATATCGAAGAGGCCGCCAGCGGTGAAGGCGCCCGCGTCGATGCCTACCTGCAACTGAAAACCACTCCCAGTGAAAATCTGCGCGGTAAAATCCTGATTGACTCCCCTGGGTTCGATGCTGATGCACAACGCACTGCGACACTGCGGATCACAGATCACATCATCGATCTCTCCGATCTGGTGCTGGTCTTTTTTGACGCACGCCATCCTGAACCCGGCGCCATGCGCGACACCCTGGACCACCTTGTCAGCAGCACCATCAAGCGTGCGGATTCGGGGAAATTTCTCTACATCCTGAACCAGATGGATACTGCCGCACGAGAAGACAACACCGAAGAGATCGTCGCTGCATGGCAGCGCGCGCTGGGTGAACGGGGACTCACTGCAGGCCGTTTCTACACCATCTACAACCCGGATGCGGCCATCCCGATTACAGATGACGCACTGCGCGAGCGTTTTGAAGCAAAACGCGACCATGACATGGGTGAGATTCACAGCCGCATGCAGCAGGTCGAGGTGCAGCGCGCCTACCGGGTCGTCGCATCGCTTGAAAATACCGCCCGGGACATCGAAACAAAAGCCGTCCCCGCACTGAGAGGATTGCTGGTCAAATGGCGTGAGCGCACACTCCTTGGCGACGCAATTCTGTTTGGCCTCGTGATCGTACTCTACCTCCGCTGGAACGGCCTCAGCCTGACGCTTCCTTTTGTGCCGGCAGAGCCGCCGGCAAGCTGGCTCATCACCCTCGGCCTGATGTTCGTGGCGCTGCTTGGCGCGCACTTCGTCAGTCGCAATCTGGCGGCCATGAGCCTCACAGGCGCCGTGCATAAGGCTGCCGCAACCATTCACCATCGCCTTGACCTGGTCTCTGCTTTCCGCAAGAGCACCGGCTTTCTCTACTCCATCTTTCTGGGGCGTGCTGCCGGCTGGGGACCTCTGACACGCAGACGACTCAGTAAAATACGTCAGAGCACCGACAATTACGTGCAAAAACTGAA
>DAOUQU010000330.1 GCA_030625445.1 Gammaproteobacteria bacterium | reverse complement strand
CAGCTTTGCGATTGTTTTCGGCTTGTTGGCAATCTCCCCCCATGACTCCGGTGTATCACGGCCTGCACGCGCCACTGCTACCGCGATCGTCTCTTTGTGCACATCCAGTCCGATATAGGCTGGATAACTGACTGTCAATTTTCCACCACTGAACATATCCAGTGCTGATGCTGATTCAAAATGTGTCTCTGTTGGGTTAAACTCTTTCATGACCTGTCCTCTTAATTATGGCTCTGTGTGAGCTGGCTTTGTTTGAAGGATCCCATCTCAACATAATCCACGTCTGTTGAGAAGGGCAGGTCAAAACATTATGTCTGAGTAACGAGTAACGAGTAGCGAGGTTTGGTTGTTTTACTCAGTACTCACGACTCACTACTATCCCTTAACTCAGTCCTCATCATTCCGTCAGGTTTGCTGACAAATGCGGGCGAATAGTATCAAGCATCACCTTGTGGAGTTTCATATTGGCTGCTATCACGTTGCCTGTTTCCAGATAGCGGTCACCGCCGCTAAGATCGGTGATTATGCCGCCTGCCTCCTTGATCAGCAGGGCTCCGCCGGCAATATCCCATGGTGCCAGTCCCAGTTCCCAAAACCCGTCGATGCGTCCCATCGCCAGCCACGCAAAATCGAGTGCGGCAGAACCCGGTCGGCGCACACCGGCGCTATCGACAATCAGATCGCGCATCATGCCGAAATAGGCGTCAGCATGGGTCATGTCACGATAGGGAATGCCGGTCCCGAGCAGTGAGCCATCGAGTCCCTTGCGCGGGGAGACGCGCATACGCCGGTCGTTGATGAAGGCGCCTTCGCCCCTGGTGGCTTGGAAAAGCTCTTCGCGCATGGGATCATAGACAACGGCGCTCAGCAGTTCGCCGCGGTGACGCAGTGCGATAGAGACTGAAAATTGCGGGAAGCCGTGCAGATAGTTGGTGGTGCCGTCGAGCGGATCGATGATCCATTCAAACTCGTTGCCCCCATGGAGACCGCTCTCCTCGGCGAGAATCGCATGCTCCGGATAGTAGCGTTTGATCGTCTTGATGATCACCGCTTCAGAGGCGCGATCAACTTCACTGACATAGTCATTCTGCTGCTTGGTCTCTACTTTGATAGAGCCTACACGATCAAAATAACGGGTCAGTACTCTGCCGCCGTCTCGGGCGGCGGTAATGGCAATATTAGTCATCGGGTGCATGACGCGCGAGGATACAGCAAGCCGGAGCCGATATAAAGTAGAATAGAGGGATGGTTTTAAGTTTTAGGTTTTAAGTTTTAGGTAGATGTTTATTCCAGCCTATGACGGGTGACTCTGAAATGCTCTCAAATATTCGTATCGTACTGGTCAACACCAGCCATCCGGGAAACATCGGCGCAGTGGCGCGCGCCATGAAAAATATGTCGCTCTCCCGGCTTGTACTGGTCTCTCCATCCCGCTATCCGGAGCAGGCGGATGTTGCTTTTGCACGCGCCTCGGGTGCGCATGATCTGTTGTCTGCGGCAACCACGGTCGACTCACTGGATGAAGCGGTTGCCGGCTGCCGCCTCATCATGGGAAGCAGCGCACGTTCACGCACCATCGGCTGGCCAATGTTGACTCCGCGCCAATGCGCAGCCAAGGCTATCGATGCTGCTGGTGAGAGTGATGTAGCGCTGGTTTTTGGAACAGAACGCACCGGGCTGACCAACGAGGAGCTCGATCGCTGTCACCAGCTGGTGCAAATTCCAACGAATCCTGATTACAGCTCGCTGAATATCGCCATGGCAGTGCAGGTGATTGCTTACGAGGTGCTGGTCGCCAGTGGCCAGCATGCAGTGAATACCGAGTGTGGTCACCTGCCTGCCACAGCTGAAAAATTCGATGGATTTATGCAGCACCTGGAGCAGGCACTGCATGATATTGGATTTTCCGATCCGCGCAGATCGGACAAATTGGTGCGCCGCTTGCGCCGCATGTTCCTGCGCGCGCAGCCGGATCCTGACGAGTTGAACCTGTTACGTGGTATTCTAAGCGCCGCACAAGGACGAAAATCGATGCGATGAAAAAATAGGACTGAGTACCGAGTACTGAGACGAAAAGATAGGACTGAGGAGTGAGTACCGAGGACTGAGACAAAAAAATAGTACTGAGGACTGAGGTACAACCTAAGACTTAAAACCTAACACCTAAAACCTAAAACCTAACTAAACCTACCCCATGTTTTCTAGAATCAAACAAGAGATCGCGGTTGTTTTCGAACGTGAT
>DAOUQU010000353.1 GCA_030625445.1 Gammaproteobacteria bacterium | reverse complement strand
CAAAGCAGCCGGACTTGCTACGCAGCGCTCCAGCGTCATTGCCTGGGATGCTAAAACTGGTCAACCGCTATCTCCACTGCTGAGCTGGTCCGATCGGCGCGGTGAGGAGTTTATTGCCTCGATCAGGGAGCAGGAATCTCTGATTCGTTCTCACACCGGACTGCCGTTGACAGCCTATTACGGCGGCAGCAAGATTCGCTGGCTGCTGATACGGAATGAAGCCGTCAGGCAGGCCCGGCAACAGCAGCGCCTGTGTATCGGCCCGCTTGCCAGCTTTTTGCTGTTCAATCTGCTCAGGGATGCGCCCTACGTGGTCGATCATGCCAATGCTTTGCGCACCCAGCTGTTGAATCTGCATCATCTGCAGTGGGATGTAGAGTTGCTGAATCTCTACTCTGTGCCGCAGTATCTTCTGCCTGAAGTGAGATCGACGCGTGCTGATTATGGTCGGATGAAACTTGGGGATATTCCGCTGGTTGCGGTCAACGGCGACCAGACTGCGGCGCTGCTGGCAACGCATTCCGCTGGCGAAAACGGGGCATTGATCAATGTTGGAAGCGGGGCTTTTATTTTATGTCCAACGGGGAAGCGGCTGTTGCGCAGCGGCAATCTGTTGACGGGGCTGCTACGCAGCAGCAGCGAACAGACTGAGTATCTGCTGGAGGGGACGGTCAACGGCGCAGGCTCTGCGCTTCAGTGGCTTGAACAAAAGATGCCCGCAGGGGAGGGCATCGATCTCGACCATGCCCTGGAAAAAGCGTTTTCAGATATGATCTTCATCAACGGCATCGGCGGTTTGGGGTCTCCATTCTGGAAAACGATCAACAGCGGCTTCTGGTCAATCAGCAGGGAGTGCATGATCACTGATTTGAAAACCATCGATGACAACCTCCAGGGGCTGGTTGCAGAGAGCATCCTGTTCCTGATCCAGGCCAACATCGACGCTATGCTGGAACTGGGAAGAGAGCTGCATCAACTCACCATAACAGGTGGAATCGCCCGTTCCGATGGGTTTTGCCAACACCTGGCGGATCTCTCCGGTATCGAGGTCGTGCGACCGCAAATCGTGGAAGCCACGGCCAGGGGAGTAGCATCCGAGGCGGCTGGTAAATATGGTCAATGGGGCAACTCTATGCAGGATAGCTTTTATCCACGGCAAGATGATTCTCTTATCAGGCGTTATCACACTTTTCTGAGGTTGATCTGAGAAAACCCGGTGCAATGCGTTCCACTTATTGCACCCTACGGGTTTAACTCATTTATGTAACTTCTCAATAACTCCGTGCAGGAAGAACCCGTAGGCCGGATGAGCGTCAGCGAAATCCGGCAACACAAAGCCGGATGAAGGCGCTGGAAGATCCGTATTGAATCAAAAATCGGTGAAAGCGCCTTATCCGGCCTACGATGCTGCATACACGGAGTTATTGAGAACTTACTCATTTATTAACCACGGATGCACACAGATATTATGACATCTCTTCATCTGTGTTTATCTGTGTGCCTCTGTGGTTAAAAAAGGGGCATTTTCAATCTTCACTATCCTGACTATCAGGCTATAATCCATCGAGTTTTTTCTGATTCGCACTCCGCAAACCTGACAACTGGAATGATTTAATGCGTGGCCACGGCCAACATGTGACACAAACCGATCGTGCAAACGAGCACTTCAGCTGGCGCAGCCTGCAGGCGGTGACCCCGTTTTTGTGGGAGTACCGCGGGCGGGTACTGCTGTCGCTTGCTTTTCTGATCCTGGCCAAACTCTCTCTTGTCGGCATCCCCCTGATGCTGAAGAAGATTATCGAGCAGTTTGAAAACAGCCCGCAAATGGTGGTTGCGGTTCCTCTCGGGCTGATTGCCGGATATGGCCTGCTGCGCCTGTTTGCATCACTTTTCAATGAACTGCGGGATGCCGTCTTCGCGAGAGTCAGGTATCATGCCATGCGGCGTCTCTCGACGCAGGTGCTGCAGCATCTGCATGGCCTGTCGTTGAGTTATCACATGGAGCGCCAGACAGGCGCTATCAGTCGTGATCTCGATCGCGGCGCACGTTCCGCCAGCACCATTCTCAACTACATG
>DAOUQU010000300.1 GCA_030625445.1 Gammaproteobacteria bacterium | reverse complement strand
CGTCAGCAAAAATGCCAGCGAGAGGAAAAATAGCGCCAGGAACATGCCGATCGCATTGATCTCTATATGTTGACTCATGGCGCCCGGGGCAGCCATGCCAACAGCGATCATGACCAGCGCAAAAATCGCCAGCATCTGGCTCAAATTATTGTTGGAGGAAAAGTCAAAATCGCCATTCGTCAGCAGTCGCGTAAAGTATTCACCCAGTATTTTCAGGGCGTGGAATCCAATCAGGCTAAAAGCCAGCAGTGCAAGTGGAAACAGGTACTCTACAAAATCCCACAAACCCGGCACAAAAACAGCGCCAAGAATAAAACTGACGTTGACACTCATTGCCAGCGTCAACGGAATCACCATCAGCGACACTTCCATATTGGAGTGTTTCAATGCGCTGAACGCCTCCGTTTTGCGGAAACGGCGATATTCACTGATATTCCACAACAATAGCCGAAAGTGCAGCAGTGACAGCAGCGCCACCGCAACAAGAGCAGACGACAGCGCTATGACTATGCCGATATCTCCACCGGTGAGCAGCGGATAGAGGTGATCAAAGGTCACCATCGGTGTATCCGCATGGGGAATCATAAACTGCGGATACATGAAAAAAGAGACCGCCAGTCCTCCTGCACCCAGCGCAGCGAGAAAATAGAGCGGCGAATATTTTGAACCCAGTTGCTTGATTAACATACCTACATACCTACATAAATTGTTTCTATGGAAGCATATTAGTATTTCCTTATATTAAAGTAAACAGGATAATTATCAATCAGATGGAAAACTGGAAGGGCCACTACCTGTCAATGATTATTGATTTCCAAAGAAGGAGATCATGAGAGTGGCTATTCATCCACCAGTTTGCGACATAATTCTGACAATCTGTCCCGGTTCATCCTTGAATTCATGGCGCATGGGTTTGAGCGCCAGCGCCGCCACGATCGCCTCCCTGATTTGATCATCAGTCGAACCATCCCTGAGCAGCGGGCGCAGTTCCACCTTGTCATTCTGCCCGAGGCAAAGATAGAGAGTGCCGTTGACAGAAACCCGTACACGGTTGCAGGTTTCGCAAAAGTGCTGCGAGATAGGGGTAATGAAACCGATGCGCAGTTCGGTGCCTTCAACCTGGAAGTAACGCGCCGGACCACCACCTGGCATCATCCCGGGAATCAGGCCGAAGCGTTCTTGCAGGCGTTTCTTGAGCTGTTGCAGATCATAGTAATAGTCGGTTGCATCCTTTCCTGTCGACCCAACCGGCATGGTTTCAATAAATCACAGCGTGAAATCATTCTCCAGGCAGTAGTCGACGATGGATTCAAACTCATCATCATTGAGTCCTTTCATTGCCACGACATTGATTTTCACCGGGCTGAGGCCGGCGCTCTTCGCCGCCTGCAGTCCATCGAGTACCGTCTGTAGTTTACCGCCGGTGATCTCCTTGAAGCGCTCATGCTGCAGTGAGTCGAGACTGACGTTGATGCGTGAAACACCTGCTTCTTTCAGGGCAGTCGCATGCTCACTCAAGAGTGAGGCATTGGTGCTCAGAGAGAGATCTTCGATACCGGGTATGGCCGAGAGTCTGGCTGCAAGTTCAGGCAGGTTTTTGCGCACCAGCGGCTCTCCGCCGGTGAGTCTTACCCGCCTGACCCCCAGGTCGGCGAAGATAGCCATGAGACGCTCCACTTCATCAAAGCTCAGCCAGTTCTCCGGCTCCTCGAAATCCGTGAACCCTTTGGGGATGCAATAGAAGCAACGCATGTTGCATTTGTCGGTAACAGAGAGACGCACATACTCCACCCGTCGTCCAAACGGATCGATCAGCTCTTTGTGTAATTCTGTGTCACTCATATTGTTATCTCATCCAACGACAAGGCTTTATTCGGGAAAGCTCTGATCAAGTCGCATCGCGACTCAATCAGAGCATTCCGGCAAGTTTTTCTACGGGGAAAGGGGTAACTATCAATGAGCTACAATGGACATTCGGTTCTCCCTTCCCCTGAACCCCCATCCCTTGGGCTTTTTCAGAGGTTAGGGATGAGGCTGAAATTAAAGTACCAGGATGTGTAGAATTTTTGTTCGTGGTTTTTGTTGCCACGTCGGGCGCATAGTGAACTATGTAACCAGAGTGGCGGCGAAAAGCACGGACAAAAAAGCAAGCGAGATTGGTATTTTAATAAATGCATCATCCCTTACTTCATTATAGACATTTTTCAGGAGAGACATATCCATTTCTTCACTCAAAAGCACACAAATTGTATGCGCTTTGTGCAAGTGCAGTGGCGCACTATCCGGGTTCAGGCTACTATTCTACCTCCTCCAGAATCAGGCGCAAAAGATGCAACAGAAATCCATCCTTGTCACAGGCTGCTCCAGCGGCATTGGCCGTTGCACTGCCCTGGGCCTGCATCAGCGTGGTTACCGGGTATTCGCGACTGCACGTCAGCAAGCAGATCTCG
>DAOUQU010000260.1 GCA_030625445.1 Gammaproteobacteria bacterium | reverse complement strand
TCCAAACAGGCCAACATTGGCATCAGTCTTCCCGGAACAGGTGAGAGCCCGGCGGCTCCAGTGTTTGTCGATGGTAGAAAATTTACCACCCTCAAAGGCGACAATATCGCGCAGGAGTTCATGACGCTTTTGAATGACTATGTCGAGAGTCATTATGGTTAGGTTTTAGGTTTTAGGTGTTAGGTTTTAAGTGGGCTCAACAAGGATCATGGTAAATTGCCAAACACTGAAAATATGGGTTCGCCACACATTAAAAACCGGATCGATCGATATTCTATTAAGTACACTATTACCTAAAACCTAACACCTAAAACTTAACACCTAAAACCTGTCTAAAACTTCCCTGGAATTGGATATGCAAGCGAGAACTCTCTACGACAAACTCTGGGATGATCATGTCGTCCGCACTGACGAGGATGGCACGGCGTTGCTCTATATCGACCGCCAGCTGGTGCATGAGGTGACTTCACCGCAGGCATTCGAAGGGTTGCGCATTGCCGGGCGCAAGCCCCGGCGTGTCGATGCCAATCTGGCAACTCCGGATCATAATGTTCCCACCACGAATCGGGATCAGGGGATTGCCGATCCTGTGTCGCGTCTCCAGGTGGAGACGCTGGGTGAGAACTGTGTTGATTTCGGCATTACCGAGTTCAACATGGATGACATCCGCCAGGGGATCGTGCATGTCATCGGACCGGAGCAGGGAGCCGTATTGCCGGGCATGACGGTCGTCTGCGGCGACTCGCATACTTCGACGCACGGCGCCCTCGGTACACTGGCCTTTGGTATCGGCACCTCTGAAGTTGAGCATGTGCTCGCGACCCAGTGCCTGATTCAGAAAAAATCACAGGCGATGCTGGTCGAGGTCGAAGGCAGGGCCGCACCAGGGGTGACGGCGAAGGATATCATCCTTGCCATTATCGGCGAGATCGGCACGGCCGGCGGCACCGGCTATGCGATAGAGTTTGCAGGCGAGGCGGTTCGCGACCTCTCGGTCGAGGGCCGCATGACGCTCTGCAATATGGCGATCGAGGCCGGAGCACGCGCAGGTTTTGTCGCTGTTGATGATAAAACCATCGATTACGTCAAGGGACGCCCCTTTGCGCCAGGCGCTGACCAATGGCAGCAGGCGGTTGATTACTGGAAAACACTGCATACAGATGAAGGGGCGGTGTTTGACAAGGTAGTGAGGATCGATGCTGCCGCCCTCGTGCCCCAGGTGACCTGGGGGACATCTCCTGAGATGGTGGTCGGCGTTGATGCCAGGGTGCCTGATCCTGAGAATATCGATGATGCTGTCAGGGCTGATGGAATGCGCCGCGCTCTCGACTATATGGACCTTGAGGCGAATACACCGATCACTGAAATTGCGCTGGACAAGGTCTTTATTGGTTCCTGCACCAACTCCCGCATCGAGGATCTGCGGGCGGCGGCAACTGTTGCCAGGGGCCGCAGCGTTGCTGAAACGATCACTCTTGCCATGGTGGTTCCCGGTTCCGGTCTGGTCAAGCAGCAGGCGGAAGAGGAGGGACTCGACGCCATTTTTATTGAGGCGGGTTTTGAATGGCGTGAGCCGGGTTGCTCCATGTGCCTGGCGATGAATGCAGACCGTCTCGAACCTGGAGAGCGCTGCGCTTCGACATCGAATCGCAACTTCGAGGGGCGTCAGGGGCAGGGCGGGCGCACCCATCTTGTGAGTCCGGCAATGGCTGCCGCTGCTGCCATAGCCGGTCATTTTGTTGATATCCGAGAGTTATGATGATGGAAAAATTCACCCCTTTTTCAGGTATCGTCTGCCCGCTTGACCGCGCCAATGTGGATACTGACGCGATTATTCCGAAACAGTTTTTGAAATCGATCAAGCGCAGTGGTTTCGGCCCCAACCTGTTCGACGAGTGGCGCTATCTCGATCATGGCGAGCCTGGGATGGACAACAGCAAACGCCAGCCGAACCCTGATTTCGTGCTCAATGATCCGCGCTACCAGGGAGCTTCGATACTGCTTGCACGGGAGAATTTCGGATGCGGTTCATCACGTGAGCATGCCCCCTGGGCCCTTGCTGATTATGGTTTTCGCGTCATCATTGCTCCAGGTTATGCAGATATCTTTTATAATAACTGTTTCAAGAACAGCATCCTGCCGATTGTGCTCGATGCGGAAGTTGTCGATGGCCTCTTCAACAAGGCTGTTGGCGACAATGCACTGCACATCGATGTTGATCTGGAGCAACAGCAGCTGCGTATTGGTGATGAAGTGATCAATTTTGAGGTTGATCCTTTTCGCAGGCACTGCCTGCTCGAGGGACTGGATGATATCGGTCTGACACTGCAGCATGTTGATGCGATTGACGCCTACGAGGAGAGACGCCGGCAGCAGGCACCGTGGCTTTTCATATGATTAACCACGGATGTACACAGATAAAAATAATTTCTCAATAACCCCGTGCATCCGATTCTTCATAGGATGTGCCGAGGCACGAGGCGCATCAAGCACTCTGGTTCCCACGCTCCTGCGTGGTAACCCATACCTGGCTATGCATTCCCACGCAGGAGCGTGGGAACGAGGGACAGATGCACTGATTGATTGTGAAACAAAAAAACAAGGTATTTTGAATGAGTAAACAACTATTAATTCTTCCCGGTGACGGCATCGGCCCGGAGATCGTGACCGAAGCGGTCAAGGTTCTCGCAACCCTGCGCGATGATCATGGACTTGATATTACGATGGATGAAGCGCTGGTCGGTGGAGCAGCCATCGATGCAACAGGTCATCCGCTGCCTGATGCGACCCTGGAGCTGGCGAACGAGTGTGATGCGATTCTACTCGGCGCCGTCGGCGGGACC
>DAOUQU010000128.1 GCA_030625445.1 Gammaproteobacteria bacterium | reverse complement strand
TTTTTTACCTGCGGCTGAGATCATGCACGGCTTCGATGAAAGCCGCTGCATGCTCCGGTGGAATCTCGGGATGAATCCCGTGTCCGAGGTTGAAGACATGCCCCGGGCCTTCGCCAAAGCTGTCGAGGATCCCGGCAACCTCCTGGCGAATACGCTCAGGGCTTGAGTAGAGGATGCAGGGATCCATATTTCCCTGCAGCGCCACCCTGTCGCCGACACGCTTGCGCGCATCACCGATGTCGATGGTCCAGTCCAGTCCCAGGGCATCGGCGCCGCTGTCCGCCATCTGCTCCAGCCACAGCGCTCCACCCTTGCTGAAGAGGATGACAGGTACTTTGCGGCCATCATTTTCACGCGTCAGGCCGTCGATGATGCGACTCATGTAGCTCAGGGAAAAGTCGCGGTAATCACGCGGCGTCAGCACTCCACCCCAGGTATCGAAAATCATCACAGCCTGTGCGCCGGCAGCAATTTGTGCATTCAGATAGCTGGTGACAGAATCTGCCAGCTTCTCCAGCAGTGCATGCATGAGCGCAGGCTGATCGAACATCATGCCCTTGGAGAGCGCAAAATTTTTGGTGCTGCCGCCCTCGACCATATAGGTCGCCAGCGTCCATGGACTGCCGGAAAAGCCGATCAGCGGCACCTCGCCATGCAGTTCACGGCGGATCACCCGCACCGCATTCATGACGTAAGCGAGTTCCCCTTCCGGATCCGGAACACCGATGGCATCCACATCGGCTTTGCTGCGCACAGGACGCTCGAACTTCGGCCCCTCGCCTTCGCCGAAATAGAGACCCAGCCCCATCGCGTCAGGAATCGTCAGAATATCGGAAAAGAGGATCGCCGCATCCAGAGGAAAGCGCTTCAATGGCTGCAATGTAACTTCACAAGCCAGATCAGGATTTTTGCATAAATCAAGGAAACTACCGGCTTTTTCACGTGTAGCACGATACTCTGGAAGATAGCGTCCTGCCTGGCGCATCATCCACACAGGCGTCATATCCACTGGTTCACGCATCAAGGCGCGCAAAAATCGGTCGTTTTTCAATTCACTCACAGGCAGTTCCGGATCGGTTGGGTGGAAATAAAAAATGCATTCTAGCATGATGTGAAACGGGGATAATGATAACCTCTCAGCATGTAAAAACAAGCAACCTTAAAGAGTACTTCCTGAATACTTCCAACAGAGAAGAGAGTCCCTATGAGCGGAATCCGCCCCTTCAAAAAGAGTTATCCGCAGATCGCAGAGAGTGCGTGGATTGACGACAGCGCTGTCGTCATCGGTGATGTCACCATTGGTGATGAGAGCAGTGTATGGCCGATGACAGTCATTCGCGGCGACGTCAACAGCATTGCTATCGGCACACGCAGCAACATCCAGGACGGCAGCGTGCTGCATGTCACCCACGCAGGAAAGCACTATGATGGTTCGCCTTTAATCATTGGCGACGATGTCACCATTGGACACAAGGTGATTCTTCACGCCTGCACCATTGGCAATCGCTGCCTGATCGGCATGGGGGCGATCATCATGGACAAAACCGTTGTCGAGGATGACGTCATCATCGGCGCGGGCAGCCTGATCGCAGAGAACAAAACCCTGCAAAGCGGCTCTCTCTATCTCGGCAGTCCGGCAAAAAAGATACGCCAGCTGACCGAGAGGGAGTTGAAATTTCTGCGTTACTCGGCTGAGCATTATGTTGAGCTGGCAAAAGAACACCTCGCTTCCTCGTAATGAGTGCGATGCAATGGAACCTGCTGGCACTTCTTGTGCTGCTCCTCGTGGTGCTATTTGCCAGCTATGCGCAGGAGCCTGAACCCCCGGCGCAGGCTGGAGACAGCTCAACGTACAGGGAGATCCGTCCGCTGTTCTGGAACAAGCTCTATCCCCGGGGCGGCACGACACTCTACTGCGGCAAACGCTTCTCCAGCCGCCATGGCAAGAAGATCAACATCGAGCATGTCTTCCCCATGAGTTGGGTCACAAAAACACTGCATTGCGGCGACCGCCAGAAGTGCCGCCGTACCAGCAGGCGCTTTAACCGCATTGAAGCAGACATGCACAACATGTACCCCGCTCTGGCAAAGGCCAACAAAACCCGCAGCGCAATGGCCTACGACCTCATTAAAGGTGAGGAGCACTATTACGAGGGGTGTGATTTTGAAGTGGATTTTCACAAACGCAAGGTTGAGCCTGCCCCGTCAGCCCGCGGGAAAATTGCACGCGCCATGCTCTACATGGCGGACAGCTATAACCTGAAACTATTTTCCAGACAGAAAAAACTGTTGCTGAAGTGGCATCGCGCCAACCCGCCCTCCAAAGAAGAGAAGCATCGCAACCGCCGTATCAAAGAGATTCAGGGAAAAGCGAATCGTTATATTCAATAAAGCATTCAACGAACCATTCAATGACCCATTCGACACAATTAAACGCAAAGCAATTAACTGCCATCGAAGAGAGAGTCAACCACTGCCTCGGACTTGCCGAACAAAAGTTTCAGCGGAAGATTCCATCCCCGCAATTAAAATTTGATCTGCGTGGAGCGGCTGCGGGACAGTTTCGCGGCAGCAAAGATCAGGCTGTACTGCGCTTCAACAGCCAGCTTTTCGCTCTCTACTTCGGTGACAATCTGGAACATACAGTGCCGCATGAAGTCGCGCACTACGTGGTTTTTCAGCTCTTCATCAGAGGAAGATTAAGAAGCCGTGTGCATCCGCACGGTAATGAGTGGAAAGCGGTCATGTACCTGTTTGGTGTACCAGCCGAGGTGCGCCATCAGTACGATGTTTCACAGATTCCGGTTCGCAGGGAGCGCCGCGTGCTCTATCAATGCGGCTGCCAGGAGCACCGGATCGCAATGCGCACGCATCGGAAAATGGTGCAGGGGCAGCAGCGCGCATGCACGAAGTGTAATCAAATATTGCGGATTAAATAATAGATGTGATTTATTAAGATATAATTGCAATATATTGATTATCTTTGTTTTTTAATAAAACAATTAACGTAATATCTCAATAAGTCCGTGCAGGAAAAACCCGTAGGCCGGATGAGCGGAAGCGAAATCCGGCAACACAAAGCCGGATGACGGCGCTGGAAGATCCGTATTGAATCAAAGATCGGTGAAAGCGCCTTATCCGGCCTACGATGCTGGTATGGATCCCGGCCTGCGCCGGGATGACGATGGTATAAGCGGCGCGCACCAATCAGGATCTGGGCAGGGTCACGCCTTTTTGCCCCTGATACTTTCCGCCGCGATCCAGGTAGGAAGTCTCACACACCTCGTCGGATTCAAAAAAGAGAAACTGAGCCACCCCTTCGTTGGCATAGATTTTTGCAGGCAGTGGTGATGTATTGGAAAACTCAAGCGTCACATGCCCCTCCCATTCAGGCTCCAGCGGGGTAACATTGACGATGATGCCGCAGCGGGCATAGGTCGATTTGCCAAGGCAGATGGTCAGGACATTACGCGGAATGCGCAGGTACTCGACGGTGCGCGCAAGTGCAAACGAGTTTGGGGGGATGATGCAGATATCCGATTTCACATCAACAAAGCTCTCTTCATCAAAGTTCTTCGGATCAACGATAACTGAGTTGATATTAGTAAAGATCTTGAACTCATCCGCACAGCGCACATCATAGCCGTAACTGGAGGTGCCGTATGAGATCACCCGGCTCCCGTCTGAATCTCGCACCTGCCCCTCGATGAAAGGTTCGATCATGTTGTGCTGCTGCGCCATGCGGCGTATCCATTGGTCGGACTTGATGCTCATGCGGGTCTATCTGCTGTTTGGCGAATGCGGGCATTTTACTCGGCAATAGAACGGATTGCACCCCTCACCTTAACCCTCTCCTCAGGAGGAGGGGGGATTGCTCCGATGCAGCAACAACATTCTTGTTTATTCTTCAGATGAACACCATATAATGGGCTATCAATCCTGAAAACTGACGGCACAAACACCATGTTAAGAATCGGACTATTCCTGGCGACCAACTTCGCTATCATGTTATTACTCAGTATTATCTTTCAAGTTCTTGGTATTGAAGGAATTCTTGCTGAGAATGGCGTCGATCTTAACCTCTCCGGGCTACTGGTCATGTCCGGCGTCATCGGCTTCGGCGGCTCCATCATCTCGCTGTTGATGTCAAAGTGGCTGGCAAAACGCTCCATGGGCGTTCAAATTATCGAGACGCCAGCCAACCAGACTGAGCAATGGCTCGTCGAAACCGTCAGGCAGCAGGCGCAGCAGGCGGGCATCGGCATGCCGGAAGTTGGGATATTCGACTCGCCGACACCCAACGCCTTCGCCACCGGGGCCAACAAGAACAATGCGCTGGTTGCTGTCAGCAGCGGGCTGCTGCAGCAGATGACCCGGGATGAAGCCGAAGCAGTTGTCGGCCATGAGATCACCCATGTCAGCAATGGCGACATGATCACACTGACTCTGATCCAGGGAGTGGTCAACACCTTCGTCATCTTCTTCTCACGCATACTGGGCCACTTCATCGACCGGGTCATCTTCAAGAATGAGCGCGGTTTTGGCATAGGGTACTACATCGGCTCCATTGTCGGTCAGATCGTCTTCTCTCTGCTTGCCAATATCATCGTCTCCTGGTTTTCCCGCCGGCGCGAATTCAAGGCGGATGCCGGTGGCGCAAAGCTTGCCGGGCGCACCAAGATGATCAACGCCCTGCGCGCCCTGCAGAAAGGGGCTGCCCCGGAACCACTGCCTGACGAAATGGCCGCCTTCGGCATCAACGGCGCTGGAATCAAAGAGCTGTTCAGCACCCACCCGCCGATCGAGGTGCGCATCAAGGCGCTGGAATCCGGGTTGTGATGGAAACATTTCTGTCTGATGTTCACTGGCGCATAGGATGTGCTGAGGCACGAAGCGCATCGATCGCGGCCAGAAGACCGCTCCTACAGCAAGTGTCCGCACCAGACGTAGGAGTGGTCATCTGACCACGATAGAAAAGAGATACCAACTGCCTCAATGCACGGAGTTATTGAGAGTTACATATTTAGCATGACAGAAGAGATCCCATGGGTCTTATCAGCAGATCCTCCAGCCTCTGCTCCCGAGCATAGCGAGATTCACCTGTGGTCTGCTGATCTCAGGTTAGCACAGGCGGATGAAACGCTGCTCGATGCCAGTGAGCGGCAGCGCAGCCTCAAGATGGCGCCGCAGCGCCATAAAGAGTTCACCATTGGCAGAACTCTCTTGCGCAGAGTGCTTGCGCAATACCTCCATCTCCGGCCTGAGGCGATCAGCATCAGCATCGACAGCAACGGCAAGCCAT
>DAOUQU010000185.1 GCA_030625445.1 Gammaproteobacteria bacterium | reverse complement strand
ACTGGTTTGATCGTTTTTGAAGGCAGCTTCAGGTAGTCGTTGTCACCGAGTGAAACTGTCAGCGTTTCAGGGAGATCATCCATGTCATAGATTTGCAGTATCTGCGTTATCAGCGGCAGCAACGGGATGACCTTGCCGTCGACAGTAATGTCAAAACTGAGCTCGAACCAGTTGTTCTGGCTTTTCTCCTCGATTCCCGCATGCCACTCTTCAGCGTCGTGAAAGTTTAATTGAAAGCTCTCCTCCTGAATGATCCGCCATCCCAGGCTCTGCAGGCGCGGAATCTCCTCCTCGATGAAATGATGCCATTTTGCGGCGCTCTCCATCACCGATTTTTCGTCAAAGTAGAGCGTCAGGCCATCGACACTCAACTCTCTGGAGGGCCTGGATTCAAGCCCGGAGAGTTGACGTATAGCTTTCTGTTCAGACTCCAGTGAACGTGTCAGACGGATGATCTCCTTTTTAGCATTGATGACGACATGCTCGTCTTCGAGCAGCGGGGAGATTTCTATCTCATCATAGATGAATCGCATCACCATCATGTGGGTGGTGTAACCGTTGACCTCGTCTGCATAGAGGATCAACAGCGGGATTGGTTCGATACCACTGATATTCCTGGTTTTGACAGGTGTGGGCGGGGACAGCTTGATCTGCGGCAGATCGGTGACCATTTTTTTGCTGAATTCATCGACATACTGCTGCGGAACTGATGGCGCCTGCAGCAGCAGCTTCAGCTGTTTCGCGTCGAAATCAGGAGCCTGCAATGCTCCCGCCTTGTGTTCTTCCGGATCGATATAGAGTTGTGGTTCACTCAATACGACAACTCCCCGGGGCGCTACCCGCACATCAAGCTGATACTCCCTCTGCTCGTTGCTGCCCCATGCGATCTCCAGCTGCCGCTCTTCACCCTGGATCAGCGCGTCATTCTCAAGATTTTTCCAGAAACAGCGCCCTGTTGAGAGCAACGCATGCAGCGTCAGGTAACCCATGCTCCCGTTGATCAAAGGTTGGCCGTGGTAGTTGCTGATTGCAACTTTTAACAGGCGTATGATCTCTTCATCTTCCGCGGAGAGGTAGTCAGGCCGTGAATAGCCGAGAAAGATACTGCGCAGAAGAATCTCTTTGCCCCGGTTGAGCCCCCCTGATTTCTTGTTACTGGTAACAACCAGGTGTACGGATATCTCCGGGCTCTCAGCAGAGGGAGTCAGCACATAAGCCAGGAAACTTCCCTTTTGATCACTTTCAGGCAGTTCTCCGCTCTGCTGCTGAAGCTTCTCCAGCCACTCTAAACACTCCTCGGCAGTCGGGTCATTATGGGTTCCCCCACCCTCCTGCAGATATTTCAGACAGGCTGCGGCAACGTGTTTGCAGTTGTAGTGCATGGGGCAGCTGCAACTGCCATCGATGTCGAGTGCGTCTCTTCCGGTGGAAAAATCCAGCTTTACATTTTGCTTGTAGGGGGTGCTCATGCGCCCCTTGATGCTGGTGTGAAAATGGACGAAGTTTTCGGACTCCTCATCGATTTCCAGGGAGAGAACCAGGCCCTCCTCAAAATAGCGGCGCCCGCGGGTAAATGAGATATCCGAGCAGGCATGACGAATATCGTCATATCGAAGGCGCTGTTTCACTGTTATGGGTGCAGGCATGAAGTCGAGAGGAGGCCGTCTGTTAGTAGGGCGAGTAAACGCAACAGGTAATTATACTGAATATTGCCTGCTTAGACCAAAGTGAAATAGATGTTTTTTGAGGTTGTGAGGAGATGCGGTGAAGTATTTTCCTCGTTCCTACGCTCCAGCGTGGGAATGCGGACCTGGCTTCGAACAAGCCAATGTATGCATTCCCACCGGGGACGGTGGGAACGAGATAAAAACCCCGTCATTCCGGCATGCTTTTAGCCGGAATCCATGTCTCTGTAAGTGGCTAATTCCCTGGATCCCGGCCTTCGCCGGGATGACGTGTTTTGGAGATATTTCTACTGATAGATATTTAAGAATCGCTGTACTAGAGTCTACGCTGCATCCAATTGCTGCTTTTCGGCTTCACCGCCAAGGACATCCAGCAGCTGTGGGAAAAAGCGTGACAGCTCCAGCGTCATGATGGAGAAATCACCGTCAAAACGTGCGGCGGCGCTTTCGCTGTCGATATCTCCAGCCTCGTCCATGACCAGGTCGAGGAACTTGAGGCGTTTCAGCGCCATGGTGGAGTCGAGCACAAAGCTGATGCGTTCATCGTAGGTGAGGGCCAGACGGGTCACCATCTTGCCTGCATTGAGGTGTGTGCGGATCTCCTTGGAGCCAAGATCGTGTTTGCGCACGCGTACGATGCCGCCATCTTCGGCGGGATCACGCAACTCGCACTCATCTTCAATCTCGAAATCTGCAGCAACTCCGCCTTCACTCAACCAGGAGGTCATGATGGCGGAAGGATCATTGGCCATTGCCAGCGGGGTGACGTGAAGATGTTCCAGGGTTTCGCGCAGGGTGGCGACAAACTCATCCGCCTTGCCAACACTGGAGGCATCGACAACCATCCATCCGCCTTTGGCATCGATATAGGCAAATATACGGCTGTTTTTGGTGAAGGCGCGGGGCATCATGTCCAGCAAAACCTCGTCTCTCAGATTGGCGCGCTCCTTGCCGCGAATGGTGCGGTTCTCCTTCTGTTCAATCTCCAGCGCACGTGAATCAAGAATTTCCCTGACGGCTGCTGGTGGAAGAATTTTCTCCTCCTTGCGCAGGCAGACCATCATATAGCCATTGGTTGTATGCACGAATTGCTCGCCCTCATGGCCTAGCGGTTCAGTCCAGCCGGTCGAGGAGAGGGAGAGTTTGTCAACAGGTTGAAAAGCCTTGCCGGAGAGCTTTTCATCAAGAGCGTCGTCAGAGAGAGTAAAGGGTTGGGTAAAACGATAGAGATAGAGGTTTTTGAACCACATGATTCCAGGATTTCCTTTGGTTGAAGTAATGGCAGGGTGCTGATTATGCGTAATCGCGATGAATTATGCCAGTCATGATTATTTATGTAAAGTCAATCATTATGTTATCGATATAACATATTGAATAATAACTAATAAAAATAATATATTTCCTCTTGTTGAGCCCTGGGATCCTTGCGCGACCAATTATGTTTCAAATGAATTAATTTTTAATAATGGCTCTCGCAAAGCCGCAAAGAACGCCAAGAAAAACCTTTGCGGTCTTGGCCTACATGGATGTAGGTCAGGGGCGTAAGCAGGACGCGGAAGCTTTGCGTCTTGGCGAGAGAAAATAATCTCTTTCATGCAACGTCAGTCTGAGACTTGGTCTTGCCAAAAAGCAGTATTTACAGCGTTTCTGATGCGTGCGCCATCAGCGAGAAATACTCTGCAAGCTGCATCTCTGGATTCGGTGTGGCATTTCCGTCCAGATAGGCGCAGGTGCGCCCCTTGCAGTGCTTGCCGTTGGTGAGATAGTCGAGGATCAGATCGGGAATATCATAGTGATGCATCGTGGGGTAGATCTGTGGCTTGCCATCTTTGACCACCAGCAGGCGATTGTAGTAGTAGCTCTTTTCAGAACTGTCCACATAATCGAGCTCACGATAGGTATTCAGTCCATTGCGAAGCGGTGGCACATGGTCGCTGATGAGGATAATGATGCTGTTTTTATCCACTTCGATGAGGTCGCGCACATAACGGGCGATGGCTTCGGTGCGGTAATAGAACTGGTTTGCAACGCGCTGCAGGTGTTCGTCGGCATAATCCGATTGCACCTGTAGAATCTCGGGGCGCTCTGCAGGATCGAGCCTGTGGGGTGTGTGGCCATAGATGGTCAGTACGTAGTTTAGCAGTGGCTGCTCGGGGTTCTCTTTCAGGGCAGCGGTGACATAGTCGAGATTCTTCTGC
>DAOUQU010000139.1 GCA_030625445.1 Gammaproteobacteria bacterium | reverse complement strand
GGGGGCGTCATTGGCGCCGTCGCCACTGACCGCGACAAAGTGTCCGTTGCGCTGCAGGGAACGCACGATGTCGAGTTTTTGCGAAGGTTCGACGCGTGCAAACAGATGTGCATGCCGGGTCAGTTGATCGATCTCCTGCTCACTGATGGTGGCGTGCAGTTCCGGCCCCGTAACGATATGCTCCTCATCTGTCGCCAACCCCAGTTTTTTGGCGATGGCCAATGCGGTGGCGGGATGATCGCCGGTCACCATTGCCACCTCGATGCCTGCTGCACGGCAGGCTGCCACCGCCCCTTTAGCTTCCGGGCGTAATGGGTCAATCATACCAACCAGGCCAAGCAGCGTCAGGCCATGCAGATGCTGTTCACAAAAAACTTCGCCGTCAGGAGGTTCTCTATCGCCTGTGGCAAGAGCAATGACGCGAAAGCCCCGGGAGGCGAGATCATTCGCCTGCTGCTCCAGGCAGGCTATATCGATAGCGGCATCCTGGTCCGGCAACGCCATGGCATCGCACATCGGCAGCAGTTTCTCAAAGGCACCTTTGACGAACATGCAGCGCCTGTCGCCAATCTGGTTGAGGCTGGCGGAGAAGAGATGCTCCGACTCGAAAGGCAGGGTCTCAATTTCTGGAAAGGCATTGATCGTCTGCGCTTTGACGATCCCCGCCTTGTGTGACATCACCAGCAGGGCCACATCAACGGCGTCGCCATAATGCTTCCATTGATGATCGTGCATCCCCAAAAAAGCATCATTGGTAAGGATCGAAGCAAGGGACAGGCGTTCCAGCAACGCACTCTCTTCATCTGAAGGCGAAGCATGCGGCGGCTTGATATCTCCCACTGGCTTCATCCCTTCACCAGAGATCTTCCAGGTATCTCCATTGGGGAAGCAAATACGCCTGGCGGTCAGTTCATTGACAGTCAGGGTGCCTGTCTTGTCGGTCGCGATGTAGGTGCAGGAACCAAGTGATTCAACTGCCAGCAGACGACGAATGATAACATTGCGTTTTGCCATGCGCCGCATGCCGATGGCGAGTGCGACAGTGAGTGCAACCGGCAAACCTTCAGGAATGACGGAAACCGCGAGCGCCACAGAGAGCATGAAGATTTCATGAAACGGCATGCCGCGGGAAAAAGAGACAACGGCCATGAGCAAAGCGGCAACAGCAACGAAAATGGCTATCCTGTGCGTAAAGGTCTCCATGCGAACCAGCAAAGGCGGTTTCGCTGATTCTCCGTGAATAACCTCGGAGGCAATCGCCCCCAACTCCGTTGACAGCGCAGTTGCAACCACAACACCGTTGCCCCTGCCGCTTTCAACCATGGTTCCCGCAAAGACCATGTTGCAACGATCGCCCAGAAAAGCTCCATCCTTCAGGATCTCATCAGCCTTTTTGAGTACCGATAGCGACTCTCCTGTCAGCAGCGACTCATCAACTTCAAGATTATGATTGGATAACAGGCGCACGTCCGCTGGAATTTTTTCACCCGACTCCAGCAGCAGAATATCACCCGGAACCAGCTTTTCAGCATCGATTTCGAAAGTGTCGCCGTCGCGCAGCACCCGGCATTGTGTTGTAACAAGCTGCTGCAGGGCAGTCGCTGCCCGCTGGGCGGAGAACTCCTGTATGGTTCCGATGATGGCATTGATCAACAGCACGCCGGTGATAAAGGCCGCATCCGACCACTCCTGTATCACCACGGAAAAGATGGCCGCTGCAACCAGCACATAGATCAGCGGGCTGACAAACTGGGAGAGGAAAATCATCACCAGGGCAGGGGGCGTGGAGCGCGGCAGGCTGTTTGGACCATACTGCCGAAGCCTGGACTCTGCTTCTTTGGTGGTGATGCCGGATTTTGAGGAGTTAAGCCGCTCGACGATGGCATCGCCGGAGAGTGCATGCGGCGCTTCAGGAAATGAATTTGTTGCCTGGCTGTTCACAACATTGTGATTCTCCGGCATTTGGATATCACTCATTTACTGACAGGTTCCTTTGTGGATGCTGGTTTGGCTCCCTCGCCCTCCGGGAGAGGGTTGGTGTGAGAGGGCAAACAACCATGTCAGTCTAAATTATTTTCATCCTGTTAGCTATCCCCGACCCTCCGTGTTCCTTCCGGATCAGTGACTACGTGTGCGCAGATATATTTGACAAAAGAGGTCTAACACATCAAAATGCGCAGCCTATGAGCATACGCGCCCGTAGCTCAGCTGGATAGAGTACCTGGCTACGAACCAGGTGGTCGGAGGTTCGAATCCTTCCGGGCGCGCCATATATATAATCAAAGAACCCGCGCAAGCGGGTTTTTTTGATTATATGGTGTGCTCAGGTTGATGAGGACTCCCCGGGTTCGACAAAATCGCCGGGAGCGATTTTGAACTGCGACAGCAGGCCCCGAAGGGGTGAGGCGCAGGGAAGCGCCGAATAATCCTTTCGGGCGCGCCAATTAAATCAAGGGGTTAGCGGTTTTCAATCGTTAGCCCTTTTTCATTTTAGCGAATAATTCAGTTTTTACCCCCACTTTTACCCCCACTCTCAGAGTCGTTTGCACGGAATAGAGACCCATTCTGTGAAACAGATTGAATTCGGAATTTGTATCATGAGTGCAGGCTCTGTCTGTAGTTGAGAGCATCACCGATACCCAGCCGATTCTCGCTCTTGTGAACGAGGCCCACACATGGCGGGAAACGCAGTTTGGATCACTCCTGTTTCCAGTTACAGGCGTAGTCTATTGTTGTAGGTGTTCATGCGGTTATGTATTGAGTGTGGCATACTAAGCGCGAGGGTAGCTCATTGTGAATCAGGCGCATACAACGAACTAATCACAACCTGGTATGTCATTATTGTCACATCGCTTGACATTGAAGATATTGATTCACAAACTAAACTATACATTTGAGCGGAGATTATTATGCAGGCACAGCGCGTTATTTTACATACTAATAAGCTGGGGAGTCTGATCGAGCAGCCGGTTTTGCCAGCTAATGCGACCGTTGAAGCTATTTTTCTGGTTGAAGAATCAAATGCAGGACACTCCAGAAATACCCCCTCTCCACGATTGAAAAATAGTTTCAGTGTGCAGGATGACCTGATTTCACCTCTCCTCCGGCCTGAAGAGTGGGAGGCATCTCTTGACCGCACATGCAAGCAGATAGAAGGTGATGAAAACGATTTTAAAGCGGAGAAAGATTAATGGTTGTACTTGGATACCCACGCATGGATTTGGTGGGTCACCCAAAACAGGAAATTGCTGCCCGCAACGCTCCATGAATATCTGGGCAGGGAACGAGTTCCGCATAACATCTCTGCAATTTCAGTCTATGAGGTTTCTGTGCTGGCAGGAAGAGGGCGCGTAAATGTTGGCATGCCTATTCATGAATGGATCGATGAGGCGACGGACGGCTCGAATATTCGGGTTATTCCCGTTGATAAACAGATTGCCGAATATGCTGGTAGATTGCCTGATATTCATGGTGACCCGATGGATCGAATCATCATTGCTACATCGCTATTGCAGGAAGCAACCCTGGTGACAAAGGATCATTGGATTCGTCAATACCCTGACCTGAAAACACTCTGGGAATAGAAAATGACCATCTAGATAAACCATCTAAACCGATGTGTCAGATAACAGAGATCAATGTGGTTTCCCTTTATATGGAAGCAGGAGGTGAATGAATATGTTGTTTATTCATCTGTCCAATGTGATTGGTAAAGAACTCTGATGTCCTCCATGTTTCTCACAGAATAGATTTAATGGCGTTTGGGGCAAGCAGGATCGAGGCGTTATTTTTGGACAGCTCCCTTCTCCTGTCGAATACGTTTTACTTCTCTTATGGCCTGCTCCGGGGTAAGTTCAGCCACTTTGATCAGTGCATTCAGGGTGCGTTGGCGAAGATTGAGCTTGCCACTGCCATTTTCCCAGTTGCTCACCGTGGGCGGAGTTACGCCAACCAGTGTTGCAAATTGGGATACGTTCATCTTGAACTGTTTGCGTAGTCTTGCGACTGCTGCGGCCGTGGGGGCAAATGGTTTTTTCTTTCTGCGTCCGGAAACCTTCTTTTTTACAGCTCTGTTTCTGACTCTCTTGTTGCTGGTTTTTGTAATGGCTTTTCTGCCGGGCACTCTTTTTTTGCGGCCGGGTTTTAGCGGCTTCTCGATCTCCACGCCAAACACGCTGGAAAGATCCGCCTCGGCCAGACGTTTCCGTTTTCCTTTTCCCGCCGTCGCTGTCTGCATATCCAGCTGTGCTGAAATCAACTCTTCCTGATCGACGTTGCGCAGTAGAAACAGCAGTTCCGGCTGATGATCCAGTCTGGCGCCAACGCCATACAGGACGGCGGCGATATGCTTGCACATCCCGGCCCAGTCCGGGCAGTTGCAGGCGAGTTTTATCTCGCCGGGTTTTGGGAATAGCCCCTTCTCCCGGTCAGTCACGATTTTCATGACATGATCGGAGAAGCGCCCCTGCAGGAGCTCCAGCATGGAGCCGATCTGTCCGGCGCACTGTTGACGAACTTTTTTCCATTTGTTCGTAGAGAGCGGGGTGATGTCGATGTCGATTTTGTAGAGTTCCGAGCCGCTGACGATGGCCTCGATCCGTCCCTTCGTGATGGAGAGATGACACACCGAACCATTACGCGCATAGGTTCGCCCCCTGGGCAGGCGATTTTGGTAATCACTGAACTTCTCCAGGTGATTGCACCAGGCTTCGCCCCAGAATGTACGCGCGATCTTGCGTCCCTGGATCTCGATGGGTTCAATCTTCTTTCCTTGATTGAGCAGCTTTTTCATCTCTCTGGCTGCTCTGGCGCGCCGTTTTGCTACCGGCACGTAGGGAGCCCATCCGTGATAACTCATTCTATTTTACCTCTTGGATAGCTCTTTAGATTCATCAGACTCGCGCCTTTTCTATATCAAGGGATACCAGATTCAGCAACGCCTTGTCATCCATCTCTGTAAGCATGGTGTTGGCGCTGCCTTCCAGCAGGTCATTGGCGAGGGCCGTTTTCTCTTTGATCAGGGCGTC
>DAOUQU010000420.1 GCA_030625445.1 Gammaproteobacteria bacterium | reverse complement strand
ATTGCCGAGTATCCATTTACCACGCTCTATCCGAATCTCGGGGTCGTCAGCGCCGGTCAGAACCGCAGTTTTGTCATTGCCGACATTCCCGGCGTAATCGAGGGGGCAGCTGAAGGCGCCGGGCTGGGTATTCAGTTTCTGAAACATCTGGCACGCACCAGGCTGTTGCTGCATGTTATCGATATTGCCAGCTGGGAGACACATGCCATAGCCACACAAGCAAAACAGATCGTCCATGAGGTCAATAAATTTGGTGGTGATCTGGCGCAGCGGGAGCGCTGGCTGGTGCTCAACAAGATTGATCTTCTCAGCGATGATGATCTGCAGCAGCGCCACGATGAACTGCTGCAAGCACTCGCATGGCAAGGGCCTGTATTCGCGATTTCAGCGGTCAGTGGAGAGGGTACAGCAGAGCTGGTGCAGCAACTGATGCAATATCTGGAACAGCAACAGCTATTGGAGTCTGATGATGCTGTTGCTGAAGCAGATGAACCATGGGATCCTGTGAAATAATGTCACGAAAAAATATTGCTTCCACATCCCGCTGGGTGGTCAAAATTGGCAGTGCGCTCCTGACTGCAGATGGCCGCGGTCTTGATCGTAAACGTCTTGGCGCCTGGGTTGACCAAATGGCGGATCTGGTTAATCAGGGCCATGAACTGATCGTGGTTTCATCAGGAGCCGTTGCAGAGGGGATGTCGCGTATGGGATGGCGATGCCGCCCAACCTCGCTGCACGACCTGCAGGCAGCTGCGGCTATCGGTCAGATGGGACTGGTCAAGGCCTGGGAGAGCTGTTTTGCCAGACGTGATCTGCACACCGCGCAGATACTGCTGACCCATGATGATCTCTCAAACCGCAAGCGCTATCTGAATGCCCACAGTACGCTCAGGACCCTGTTGTCGCTGGGCGTAATCCCGGTCGTTAATGAAAATGATACGGTCGCAAATGATGAGTTGCGCTTTGGTGATAATGACACCCTGGCTGCGCTTGTTGCAAATCTGGTCGAAGCTGACCTGCTGGTGCTGCTGACGGACAAGCCGGGGCTCTATGACCGGGATCCCGGAAAATATGAAGATGCACAGTTGATCAAGGAGTCGGGCGTCGATTCAACGCAGCTGGATGAAGCTGCAGGGGAGAGCCGCAGCGGCCTGGGGCTTGGAGGCATGATTACCAAGATTCGTGCAGCCCGTGTCGCAGCCCGGTCGGCAACGGCGACTATTATTGCCGGTGGTGCAGAAACAGCAGTTTTACAGCGCATCGCATCAGGCGAAGAGATTGGCACATTGCTGAAACCAGCACAGCAAAGCACTACAGCCAGAAAACGATGGCTTGCTGGACAACTCCAGGTCAAGGGGGCTCTGACACTGGATGATGGCGCGGTAACCATGCTGCGGGAGAAGGGCAAGAGTCTGCTGGCGATTGGCGTAACCGAGGCCAAGGGGGATTTTCGACGCGGTGAAGTTGTCACCTGCGTTGACAGGCACGGAGCTGAGATTGCCCGGGGGCTGATCAATTACAGTGGAGACGAAGTTCGGCGCATCAAGGGAAAAGCCTCAACACGCATACAGGAAATTCTCGG
>DAOUQU010000121.1 GCA_030625445.1 Gammaproteobacteria bacterium | reverse complement strand
TCACCGGAACTGTAACCCGAGGCCGCACTGCCGTTGATGGTGATGGAGCGATAGATGTTGTAGCGGTTGATCATGTCAGGCCCCAGCAGCGGCTCAGCCTTCAGAAGGGTGCGCATCGGCACCATCTCTCCGGTTGCATTGCGGGTATGCAGGTTGTAGACATCCTCGATGCCGTTGCGAAATTGCGCGTCAGCCTGTGTCAGCACCTGGTAGGTCTTGCCAAACTTGTTGAAGTCATTGACGTAGGCAGAACCCAGCTGGCTGGAGAAGGTCGCATAGAGATCCGTCAGCGAGACCCCCATCAGCTTGGCCTTGTCGCGGTCGACATCGAGAAAAATCTGCGGCACCGACGCCTTGAAGGTGCTGAAGACGGCACCCAGTTCAGGCGCCTCCTTGGTTCCGAGTATCAGCCCGCCCATGACCGACGCCATGGTCTGTGGTGAATCACCGCCAGTGGACTGCAGGATAAATTCGAAGCCGCCGGTGCTGCCAAGGCCGGGGATCGGCGGCGTCTGGAAGGGGAAGATATTTGCCGTCGGAATGGCGTTGAGCTTTCCATGGAGCTGTCGCACGATGGCGTCTTCGTGCAATTCCGGCGCAGTACGCTCTTCCCAGGGATCCAGCACAGCAATGATCAGTGCGCCATTGGATGCCACGCCCTGCTTGAGAATACTGTAACCGGCAACAGACATGACATTCGCCACCCCTGGCTGCTGCTTGACGATCGCTTCCGTCTCCCTAACGACGCCATCGGTGCGGTTCAGTGACGCCCCCTCCGGCAGCTGGATATCGATCATGAAGGCGCCCTGATCCTCGATCGGCACGAAACCAGTCGGCATCTGCTTGAACAGCCAGAAAGTCGCCGCCGCAAATACCACGAACAGCACCATCACCAGGGCGCTGCGTCGCACCAGCACGGTCACCCAGTTGCCGTAACCGCCTCGCACTCGCTCAAACATACGATTAAACCAGCCAAAGAAGCCGGTTTCAGGAAGCCCGCTGGTGGGTTTGAGCAGGCTGGCGCACAATGCCGGGCTGAGTGTAAGGGCGTTGATCGACGAGATCAATACGGCAATGGAGATCGTCACAGAGAACTGCTTGTAGAGCTGTCCGGTCAAACCCGGCATGAAGCCGACCGGTATAAACACGGCCAGCAGCACCAGCGTCGTCGCGATGATTGCGCCGGAGATTTCCGACATCGCCTTGCGCGTGGCATCACGCGGCGACAGTCCATCGGCCAGATGGCGCTGTGTATTCTCCACCACGATGATGGCGTCATCGACGACGATGCCGATTGCCAGGATCAGGCCGAACAGCGTGATCAGGTTGATGGAGTAGCCCATCACCATCAGGCCGGCAAAGGTTCCAATCAGAGAAACCGGAATCGCAATCGTCGGTATCAGGGTGGAGCGCCAGTCCTGTATGAAGATGAACACCACCAGCACTACCAGGAAGACGGCAATGAAAAGCGTGGTGACGACTTCATTGATCGATGCCTCGATCAGACGCGTGGTGTCATACAGCACGGAGTATTCGACATCTTCGGGAAAACGCGCGGAGAGATGCTGCATTTCGTTGCGCACCGCTTCAGCCACCTGCATGGCGTTAGCCCCGGGCAACTGGTAGATCGCCAGTATGACGGCGTCTTCACCCTCCAGGTTGCCATAGGCCGAATAGGACTTGGAGCCCAGTTCGACACGCGCAATATCCTTGACGCGCACGGTCGAACCGTCGTCATCGACGCGCACGATGATCTCGCCGAACTCTTCAGGATCGGACAGGCGTCCATGCGTTCGCAACGTATATTGGAACTGCGTCTCTTTGGTCGCCGGCGCCTGGCCAACCTGACCGGCGGGAACCTGGACATTCTGTTCACGGATTGCAGTGATAACATCGGTCGGCGTCAGTTCCAGGCCGGACAACCTGGCCGGGTCAAACCAGATGCGCATGCCGTAATCCTGAACACCAAGGATAGACGCCTTGCCCACGCCGTCGAGCCGCGCCAGCGCATCGGTGACATTGATGTTGGTGTAGTTGTTCAAAAACAGGTTGTCGTAGGTCTGTTTTGGAGAAAACAGATTGACCACCATCAGCATATTCGTCGACTGTTTGGTGGTCGTCACCCCCTGGCGGCGCACCTCTTCGGGCAGCATCGCTTCAGCCTGGCCGACACGGTTCTGCACATTGACGGTGGCGATATCGGGGTCCGTGCCTACCGCAAAACTGACGTTCAGTACGTAACTGCCGTCGTTGGCGCTGTTGGACGACATATAGATCATGTCATCCACACCGTTGATCTTGGATTCCAGCGGCCCTGCGACGGTATCGGCAATGGTCTCGGCATCCGCTCCCGGATAGGAGGCGGAGACCTGCACCTGTGGCGGCGCAAGCTCCGGATACTGGGCAATCGGCAGTGCCTGCAGCGCGATCAGACCGGCAATGGTGATGACGATCGAGATGACGAAAGCAAATTTAGGACGATCGATAAAGAATGCACTAAACACGACCTACTCCTGCGACTCGCTCTCTTGGGGTTGACTCTTCTGTTCTTTACCCTCTCTCTCCTTACCATCAACTTTATTGCTCTCCTTAGCAGGCTGCTGCTCATCCGTATTCCCCTGGGCTATACCCTGCTTGCTTCCCTGCTCATTGGCAAACGGTGAGACAGCCTGCTTGGGCGCAACCTCCATGCCGGCGCGGACTTTCTGCACACCTTCAGTGATGACTTTATCACCAGGTTGCAGGCCATCCTTCACGATCCAGTCTCCAGCATACTGTCTGCCGAGTTTGACCTGACGGATCTCCACCTTGTTGTCCTGATCGACGAGCAGCACAAACTTGCCCGCCTGATCCTCCTGTACAGATGCCTGGGGAACGACAAGCACATCCTCTTTCTCTTCCATGCTCAGCAGCATCAGGACATTGATTCCAGGCACCAGCAGTTCATCGGGGTTATCGAAACGCGCCCTGACCACGATCGCACCAGTACGTCGATTCACCGTGTTGTCGGAAAAATCGATGACGCCCGGATGTTCATAGATAGAGCCATTCGGCAATTCCAGCTTGACCTCGAATTTCCTGGGTCCTCCTTTCTGTTTCACTTTCTTATTTTGCTGAATATTCAGCATCACTTTTTCACTGACGTTGAAAGTGGCATAGATTGGATTGAGCTCCACCACGCGCGCCAGCTCTCCCGTGGATGCATCAACCAGGTTGCCGACGCTGACAATTGCGCGTCCGATGCGCCCATTGATAGGCGACTTGATACTGGTATGTTCCAGGTCGATCTCTGCCTCCTCGACCCTCGCCTTGGCGGATTGCAGCTGCGCCGCTGCCTGCAGCTTGTCGCTCTCGGCCTTGTCAACATCCTGCTGGCTCGCAAATGCCTTTTTCCCCAACTCCTTGTAGCGCACCAGATCCTTCTCGGCCCGCACCAGTGCTGCCTGGTACTCAGCGACAGAGCCTTTGGCCGCAGCCAACGCCGCCTCGTAAGACTCCGGATCTATCTTGAAGAGCAGATCACCCTTGCTGATATCCCCGCCCTCTTCGAAGTTGCGCTCAAGAAGATAACCCTGAACCCTTGCTCTGACAGAGACATCATTGATGGCGGTTGTCCTGCCGAGAAACTTGACGCTATCGGAGATCTCTTTTTGCGAAACAGCCTGAACCAGCACCCCGGGAGGCGGCGCAGCCTTCTCCGCCTGCTGCTCACCGCAGGAGGAGAGCAGCAGCAGGCTGATTGTCAGCAGAGCTGCTTGAGTAGTGCATTTCACAGCAGCTGTGGAATATCGTGTTGTATTACAGAGAATCATTGGTGTTTTCCTTGGAGATGGAAATGATCGATCAAAAATGAAGCATAAAATATATATGAGGAGCACGATTCTATCAGGCGGCATAGACTATCGCGGCCAGAGGGCCGCTCCTACATTTTATGGTGGCATTTACAGCCCGCTTTGCAGGCTCACTTCAATAAACTGGTCCAGCGCGCCATCCAGCACCGCCTGGGTGTTGCTGGTCTCGACATTGGTGCGCAGATCCTTGATGCGTGACTGGTCCAGCACATAGGAGCGTATCTGGCTTCCCCAGCCGATGTCGGACTTGGTCTCCTCCAGCGCCTGCGAGGTTTCCCTGCGTTTCTGCATCTCCAGTTCATACAGCTTCGCCTTCAGCTGCTTCATCGCCTGCTCCTTGTTTTTATGCTGTGAACGGCCGCTTTGGCACTGCACCACAGCGCCTGTCGGCTTGTGCGTAATGCGCACCGCCGATTCCGTTTTGTTGATATGCTGCCCTCCCGCTCCGGATGCCCGGTAGACATCGATGCGCAAATCGGCTGGATTGATCTCGATCTCGATGGTGTCATCGATCTCCGGAGAGACGAAAACCGCAGAGAACGAGGTGTGACGACGGTTGCCCGAATCAAACGGTGACTTGCGCACCAGGCGATGCACGCCGATCTCGGTGCGCAGCCAGCCGAAGACGTAGTCGCCTTGAATATGCACAGTGGCTGACTTGATGCCGGCAACATCACCGGAGCTGACTTCCATCAATTCGGTCTTGAAACCATGTGAATCACTCCAGCGCAGGTACATGCGCAGCAGCATCTCGGCCCAGTCCTGGGCTTCAGTGCCGCCGGAACCCGCCTGAATATCGAGATAGGCGCTATTGGCATCGAGTTCACCGGAGAACATGCGCTGGAATTCAAGCTCCTCCACCTTTTTCTCGCAGCCATCAACATCATCGGCGACCGAATCGACCGTCTCTGCGTCACCCTCCTCCACCGCCATCTCGATCAGTTCAGCGGCATCACCCAGAACCTCAGCGATCTGATCAATGCCACCGACGATTGCATCCAGCCTGGAGCGCTCCTGACCTAATGCCTGTGCACGTTCCGGCTCATTCCATATATCCGGCTGTTCCAGTTCGCGCTGCACCTCGTCCAGCTGCTCTTTTTTGCCGGCATAGTCAAAGATACCCCCTGAGGGATTCCATACGCCCCCTGAGATCGGCGATTTTATTGGTAATCGGGTTGATGTCTTGCATTTTTCTTCCTAATTTCAATATGTTATTAATGTTATCAACCACTTGCATCAGTTGAATTTAGATGGAATTGATACCCTTTTTGCCTGAAATAGACTAAAACAACGCTTGTAGTGATACAGAATTGATACAAAAAAATGATACCAAAAAGCCGATACCAGGTTGAGACTGATACCGGCTCGACACAATCACGCTGAAAAGGAGCAAGATCATGCACCACAAAAATTATACCAGATCGGAGGCTTTCAAATGGCCTCCATCACCAAGCGTGGCAAGAAGCACCCCGCACTCGTTCGCAAAAAAGGCATCACCCGATGCCATGCATTCCAAACCAGGTCAGCCGCCAAGACATGGGCAACCCGCATCGAAGCCAGCAATTCTCAATATGACTAAAAATTGGCGCCAACGATCAACCCGATGGCAGCCGTAGGATTACTGCTCCACCCGTTGTAACACTCTCGTCAATCTCGAGTTGCCCACCTGCCGCAGTGACGATTTTCCGGGTCATTGCCAATCCAATCCCCTGCCCCTCCTGCTGCAT
>DAOUQU010000438.1 GCA_030625445.1 Gammaproteobacteria bacterium | reverse complement strand
TCGGATGACCGCCGCATCCTGCCGATCGAGCGCACCGGCGAGTTGTTGCAGGCGCCGCCCGAGTTCATGCTGGTGGTCTCCTACAACCCGGGTTATCAGAATCTGCTCAAGGGGATGAAGCCATCGACCCGACAGCGCTTTGTATCGATGCGCTTCGACTACCCCAACAAAGAGATCGAGCGCAAGGTGGTGATGCATGAGGGTGATATTGATGAGCAGACTGCTGGCAAGCTGGTCGATCTGGCGCGCGCACTGCGGGTATTGAAAGATCATGATCTGGAGGAGTCGGCGTCCACGCGTCTGCTGGTGTATGCGGCCACATTGATCAAGGCCGGCTACGATCCGATAGAGGCTTGCCGCGCCGCCATTATCGAACCGCTCACCGATGAGGTCGAAACGGTTGATGCGCTCATGGAAGTGGTCGAAGCAAGAATGGGAGAGTGGTGATGTCTGAATCTGAAACAAGCTCAGAAGGCAGCATGGATAATCTACCTGAACATGACAGCGGCACAACCATCGCCATCATTGCAGAGGGACTTTTTTTTCTGAACCTGTTTCTTCTTCCAGTGGTGAGTTTTGTGATCCTGGCGCTGCTCTATGTCAACAAGCGCAAGCATGAGTCAAGGCTGGCGCGCAACCATCTCAAACAGGCGTTTGTGGCTGCAGGGATCTCTACAGCCCTGTTTTTACCAATTTTCCTGATTGTACTCGATTCGGGTTTCAAATCATTTGCGCTGCTGATTGCCGTTGAAGTCTACCTGGTTGCTGTAGTCACGCCATTCGCCATCATCGCCGTCTTCGCCCTGTTAAAGGCGTTGGCGCAACAGGAGTACCGCTATCCGTTGATTGGCAAGTATCTGATCGAAGAGGAATGAACAAACGGCAGAAGCAGCGGCTGCTGACGCGCACGCTCTTTTTTATCCTCTTCATCGTCGCGCCGCCGCTGGATATCTTTCGTTTTGACCTGACGCTAAATCACTTCATCCTGTTTGGACAGCCGTGGACGCTGGGGCTTGAGGCATTTCAGGGCGGCGACGTGACGCCGACGCAGGCGGGACTGAATATCATCCTGCGCGGCTTTGTTCCGCTGGCGCTGGTGGTGGGTGTCGGCGCATGGGTCTCATGGCGCTGGGGACGGCTCTACTGCGGCTGGTTGTGTCCCCATTTCTCCGTTGTCGAGATCATCAATTCGCTGATGCGCCGGGCTTCCGGCAAGCTCTCTGTGTGGAATAAAAAACAGCTTCCGCAGCTGCAGTCCGATGGTAAGCATATCGTGCCTGATGGCAACTGGTGGTTTGTCACCGCCATCGCTGCCGTTGGCTTTGCATTTCTGTGGGCGGTGGCGCTGCTCACCTACCTGCTGCCGCCAACCGAGATCTACGGCAATTTGTGGAATGCCGCGTTGACGCGCAACCAGGCG
>DAOUQU010000229.1 GCA_030625445.1 Gammaproteobacteria bacterium | reverse complement strand
CATGGCGCAGCAGGGAGAACATCAGTCGCAGTTTTTACAGATGATCAATCAATTTGTAGAGCGCATGGCTGCCAGACAATCGGCTTATCTGTGTCACCGCTGCGGATTTACAACACGCACCATCCACTGGCAGTGCCCGGGTTGCCGCTCCTGGGGAACCATGTTGCCGACAGATACACAATAGAAAAGCTTTGATATGAATCGCTACGCTCTTCATTCAGAGATTTTCTGCAAGTTCCCAAGGAATTAATATTATGCATTCTCCCATAATCGTTGCACTGGATTACCCGACGCCGCAGCCTGCATTTGAACTGCTGGAAAAGCTGGATCCGCAGCTGTGCCGGGTCAAGGTAGGTAAAGAGATGTTTACCCGTATGGGACCGGTTTTTGTCGAGGCCTGCATGAAGAGGGGGTTTGACGTCTTTCTCGATCTCAAATTTCACGATATTCCAAATACCGTTGCCGGCGCCTGTCGTGCAGGGGCGGATCTCGGCGTGTGGATGATGAATGTACATGCTTCTGGTGGACGCAGGATGATGCAGGCCGCACGTGAAGCGGTTGATAAATCGTCTACCGGGACGCTCCTGATTGCAGTCACTATTCTGACCAGTTTCAGTGAAGAGGAGCTTGCCGAGGTAGGCTTTAGCGGCGGCGCGGCTGATAATGTCAGCCGTCTTGCCGCACTGGCGCAGAGCAGTGGTATGCATGGTGTCGTTTGCTCCCCGCGGGAGGCGCAGCAGTTGCGCAGCGACCTGGGCGGTGAGTTTCTACTGGTGACTCCGGGGGTGCGCCCGGCAGGGAGTGATACGGCTGACCAGCGGCGCGTGATGACCCCGCGGGACGCCATGAATGCCGGCTCGAACTACCTGGTGATCGGTCGTCCGATAACTGCGGCGGAGGATCCACTGCAGGCGCTGCAGCAAATTACAGATTCACTCACCTGAGGCCTTGAAACATTCCTACATGACCCAATATCCATTGCATTCGTCGTAACTTCTCAATAATCCCGTGTATTGTTTGAGTCTGTCAGTCAGGGCTGGGAACTGCCTTTCAGGGACGCGTAAATACGTCCTTGTAAGCTCTGCTAAAACATCCCTGTTTTAGACAGCCCTGAAAAGCAGAACCCAACTCCTCCTTCTGCGCTGAGTCATTGAGAAATTACGATTCTGGACACTAAACTCATGAAACATATTAAAAACTGAATTTCATTTTGGAGACAAACAGACCATGACCGTTGACGCGCACCAGGAAACACAGCAATTCCAGACCGAGGTTTCACAGATTTTGAATCTGGTGATTCGTTCGCTCTATTCAAACAAGGAGATTTTTCTGCGCGAGCTGATCTCCAATGCTTCGGATGCTGCAGAAAAACTTCGTTTTGAAGCACTCTCCAATGATGAACTCTATGAAGGCGATGCCGATCTCTCGATTCGTTTGAGCGTGGACAAGGAGAATCGCACCCTCACCATCTCTGACAATGGCATCGGCATGAACCGTGACGAGGTGGCCGAAAATATCGGCACCATAGCACGTTCCGGCACCAGGGCTTTTTTTGAATCGATGTCCGGTGACGACGTCAAGGACAGCCGTTTGATCGGACAGTTCGGCGTCGGTTTCTACTCGGCCTATATTGTGGCTGACCGTGTCACGCTGATCAGCCGCCGTGCAGGCGATGATGCAGAGAATGGCGTCAAATGGGAGTCCGACGGCAAAGGCTCTTTCACCATCGAGACGGTCGAGAAGAAGGGCAGGGGTACGGATGTTATCCTGCACCTGAAAGAGGACGAAAATGAGTTTCTCGAAGGCTACCGTCTGCGTTCAGTGATCAGCAAATTTTCTGACCACATCTCCATGCCTGTGATGATGCTGAAAGAAGATTTCGGCGCACAGGATGAGGGCGAGGATGATGAAAAGAAAAAAGCCGAACCCGAATGGGAGCAGGTGAATACCGGGACAGCCCTGTGGATGCGCTCAAAGTCGGAAATTGAGGAAGAGGAGTATAGTGAATTTTACAAGCATATTGCGCATGACTTTGAAGATCCACTGGCGAAAATTCACAACCGTGTTGAGGGAACCAATGAGTACACCTCGTTGCTGTTCGTTCCCAAGCGTGCGCCCTTTGATCTATTTACACCGGAGCAGAAGCATGGCGTAAAGCTCTACGTGCGCCGCGTCTTCATCATGGATGAAGCCGATCAGCTGATGCCCCGCTATCTGCGCTTCATCAAGGGCGTTGTCGATGCTGACGATCTGCCTCTGAATGTCTCGCGTGAAATTCTGCAGCACAGCAGGAAAATCGACTCGATTCGCAATGCCAATGTTAAGCGGGTTCTGACACTGTTGGACAAGATGGCGAAAAATGATGCAGAGGATTACCAGACTTTCTGGGATACCTTCGGCAAGGTGCTCAAGGAGGGGCCGGCAGAAGATGCCGCCAACGCAGAGCGTATCGCCGGGTTGTTGCGTTTTGTTTCGACAACGTCAGAGGACGATGCTGAAAGCGTATCGCTGGACAGCTATCTCGAGCGTATGCAGGATGAACAGCAAAAAATCTACTATATGACTGCTGACTCTATCGCTGCTGCAAAATACAGTCCTCATCTTGAAGTCTTCAAGAAGAATGATATCGAGGTGCTGCTACTGACCGATCATGTCGATGAGTGGCTGGTTTCCCATCTGCATGAATACAAGGGAAAACAGCTGCAGTCAGTTGCCAAGGGTGAGGTCGACCTTGAGAACCTCAAGAGCGAGGAGCAGAAAGAGAGCCATAAAAAGAGCAGTAAGAAGCATAAAAAGTTTTTGAAGCGCCTGAAGAAGGCCCTGGGCAGCAAGATCAAGGAGGTTCGTCTCAGTCAGCGCCTGACAGAGTCGCCGGCCTGCCTGGTTGTCGAAGACCATGACATGAGCCAGAATCTGGCGCGAGTTTTACAACAGATGGGGCAGGATGCCCCGCCGACAATACCGACACTGGAGATCAACCTTGATCATCCCGTGGTCAGCAAGCTCCAGTCGACAGAAAACCAGCAGGAGTTTGAAGATCTTGGCAGTGTGATCTTTGACCAGGCCTTGCTGGCTGAAGGCGGCAAGCTTGAAGACCCTGCCGGCTTCGTGCGTCGCTTGAATGGCTTGCTGGCCGAGGTTAAATAAGGAATGAGTAATGAGTAATGAGTAATGAGGACTGAGTACTGAGTAGCGAGTAGGGAGTCGTCAGGCTGGCAGTAGTTACTCACTCCTCGCGACTC
>DAOUQU010000018.1 GCA_030625445.1 Gammaproteobacteria bacterium | reverse complement strand
CAGATGTACGCAGTCGCAGATCAACTGGGGCTGGATGCCAGAAGTTTCCGCCACCAGCCATTCGTCAAACTCTCGGGTGGGCAGAAGCAGAAGTTATTGATCAGCATTGCCCTGGGCCGCGAATGTGATCTGCTGGTCATGGATGAGCCTGCTGCAAACCTGGATCCGGAAGCACGGCATATCTTTTTCACACTGCTGGCCGAAAAACAGGAGAATTCGGCAATGATCATCTCCAGCCACCGCCTCGATGAGGTGGCTGCATTGGTCAACCGTGTCGTCGAACTCGATATGGGCAATGTGGTGCTGGATGACAGGGTTGCCGACCAGGTCGATATGGATAGCCTGCTGGAGGTGCGCGTCACGCTGACACGCAAAGATTCCGCTTTTGCAGGTACGGTGCGTGAGTGGGGCTTCGAACAGCATCAGCAGGGCCTGGTATGGCAGGGGCAGATAGCCGGACCCGATCGCCTGCGTTTTCTCGGAGTGCTGTCGCGTTACGCCGGATTGCTGCAGGGCATCTCAATGGAGCCGCCGGCAAAGGCAGCAGTTGCCTCTGTCAATTAATCAAGAAACTTTTAACCACAGATGCACACAGATAAACACAGATTAAAAAATAACTGGTTCCCAAGCTCCGGCTTGGGAACCAGTATCGGAAGCTCCAGCTTCGAAAATGGAGAATTTTCACCACAGATGCACATAGCGTAGGGTGGTATAAGCGGTAGCGCATCCCACCATGACATTCTCTGGTGCAATGCGCGGAGCTTATTGCACCCTACACTATATATTGAATTCATCATGACACGAATTTTACTCATCATATTCGCAGCACTATTGGCAGGCTGTTCTGCCGAACCGCAAACAGGTCCGGGTGAGGTGCGCTGGGATCGCGAGATCTGTGTGCGCTGCGCCATGGCTGTCAGCGATCCAAGCTACTCTGCACAGGTGCGCGGCGGAGCTGTCGGCGGTCGCAACAAGCTCTATAAATTTGATGACATCGGCTGTGCTGTGTTGTGGCTGGAGCAACAGCCGTGGAGAGACAACCCTGCGACGGAAATCTGGGTCAACAGCCACCGGGACGGAGAGTGGATCGACGCCCGCAGCGCCTGGTACGTCACAGGAAAAATCACCCCCATGGATTACGGACTCGGTGCGCAGCGAGAGAAAACCGGCAGTAGCATCGACTTCACACAGGCAGTTGAACGCATCCATGAAAAAGAGAAGCAGCTCAACAGCCACACGCATATACCACAATCGATACCCGATCAATTACCCTCAATAGGCCAATGAAACATCTACTACTGACTGCCGGGGCAGACATTAACGAATCACTGCGTTCACGCTGGTTTCTGATCTATACACTGATTTTCGGCGGCATCGTGGTGGGGTTGTTTGTCACCGGCCTGACCGAATCACGCATCATGGGATTTACCGGGCTGTCACGGCTGCTGGTTACCTACCTGCAAATTACCATGGCGGTGCTGCCGCTGTTTGTATTGATTACCACGGTGCGCTCGGTTGCCGGGGATCGTGAGGCTGGGATCTTCGAATATCTGCTCTCTCTTCCTGTCGGGCTTGCAGCCTGGTTCTGGGGAAAAATGATCGGCCGTTTTGTGGTGGTGTTTCTGCCGGTGGTGCTGGCGATGCTGCTGGCAGTGTTGTGGGCTGCAACCAAGGGCGCCGAGATTCCATGGCGGCAGGTGCTGATCTATACCGCCCTGCTGATTTCGCTGGCATGGTGCTTTCTCGGCATCGGCATGCTGCTTTCGACGCTGGCGCGTTCGGCTGACGTGGCGCAGGGATCCGCCTTCATGGTGTGGCTGTTTCTGCTGCTGTTTCTCGATCTGATATTGCTGGGTGTGATGACCAGGGAGGGCATCTCTTCAGAGAGTGTCATTGCCATTGCACTCGCCAATCCACTGCAGGTGTTTCGTACGGCATCGATGATGCTGTTCGATCCGCAGCTGGTGCTGCTGGGACCATCCGCCTATGTGATCCTGGATAATTTTGGTGAAACCGGCTATCTTGCATGGGCCATTATCTATCCCGTCGTCCTGGGTTTCCTCTGCTCTGCGCTGGGGTACTTTCTTTTCAAGCGGGGCGACCTTCCTTAGACAGTTTGCAGTCGTCAGTTTGCATTAGGCATCAAAAAAACGATGCTTCTATGCACGAGTTTTTCGAGATGTTGCGTAACTTCTCAATAACTCCGTGCAGGAAAAACTCGTAGGCCGGATGAGCGTAAGCGAAATCCGGCAACACAAAGCCGGATGACGGCGCTGGAAGATACGTATTGAATCAAAAATCGGTGAAAGCGCCTTATCCGGCCTACGATGCTGGATCTATCAATGTCTGATATCACATTTCAGCAATTACGCATGCAACTGAGCCGGGTGCTTGACTCCTTGTCGAGTGATAATGCAGACGCCAGGCTGACAAGCATCACCCTGAAGCTTGCAAGGCAGAGCTTTCCTGCGATGCCCGATACAGCTTCAACCTGCTTCTACTGGGCGCGCCCGCAGGAGCAGCGCTCTCTGCTGGCTACTGGCGAGGTGATGCGGCTGGAGCAGCAGGGCGTCGGCCGTTTTGACCACCTTCAGCAGCAGTTCGATCAGTTGCAGCATCACTGGCGCTATATTGGCGATCACCATCCTGAAGATCCGGTCGCTTTTTTCTGTTATGCCTTTAATCCAGATGAGCACATGAGTGGTTGGTGGAGCGGACTGCCAAACAGCTGTGTAATTGTTCCACAACTGTTGCTCGATTACACTTGTGATGGTTGTTATATCACCTTCACTGCCGATGCTGAATCTCTCTACAGCGCGACTCTCATCGATCAGTGGATGCAGGCATTCACAGCAATGATGAACGCTGTTCAGTCACCTGCCGATAGTTGTGAAGCAGAACCGCTTCAACGCAGCGAAGTCTTTCCCCGGGATCATCAATGGATTGCCCGGGTCGAGCAGGCGGTGGCTGATATCCGCCGTAGCGACCTCAACAAAGTCGTGCTGAGCCGGCGCATCCGTGTAGAGGGCAAGTCTGATTTCAGTGCGGCTCAACTGATGGCCCGACTCATACAGCGCTATCCCGGCTGCACGCTGTTTGCAGCACGCGTGGATGGAGTGATGCTGGTGGCGGCGACACCTGAGCGCCTGGTCTCTCTGCATCAGGGAAAGCTCAAGTGCGACGCCATGGCAGGAACCGTGGCTGCAGACGAGACTCCCGATGCGCGTATGGTGAAATATGAGCACCTTCCTGTGGTGCACACCATTGAGCAGATACTGGCTCCACTGTGTGAACAGCTGGATATCCCTGATAAGCCGCAGCTGCTGCAGTTGCACGGTCTGCAGCACATCTGGACACCCATTCACGCCAGGGTGGAGAGTGATGTCACTTTGTTGAAACTGGTCGCCGCTTTGCATCCGACACCGGCAGTGTCGGGTGCGCCTGATCATGTAGCGCGAGAGTGGCTGATGCAGAATGACGACCATCAACGTGGATGGTATTGTGGCGGCTTCGGCTGGATGAGCAGTGGCGGGGAGGGGCATGCATCAGTGATGCTGCGTTGTGCGTTGCTGCAGGGCAACAGGGCTGAACTCTTTGCCGGAGCAGGCATTACCGCTTACTCCGATCCACACAGTGAATTTCTTGAAACCGAGTTGAAGCTGCAAACAATCCTGGATCTGCTATGAGTGATCAGGCAACTATTAATCTTATGTGGTGCGATGCACTGTTGTGTGGTCTTGAAGCCGCCGGAGTGAGCGATGTCGTGATCTCCCCCGGGTCTCGCAACACCCCGCTGATTCTCGCGACAGAGAGGCGTGCAGCGCTTCGCTGTCATGTACAGGTTGATGAACGCTGCGCCGCCTTTTATGCACTTGGAATTGCACGCGCACAGCATCGGCCGGTTGCCCTGGTATGCACCTCGGGAAGTGCGCCCGGCAACTGGTATCCGGCGGTCATCGAGGCTGACAGAGGCGGGACGCCTTTGATATTGCTGAGCGCAGACCGTCCCTGGGAGCTGCTGAATAACGGCGCCAACCAGAGTATCGACCAGATCAAGCTGTTCGGCGGCAGTGTGCGTGGATTTCATGCGCTGCCGCCAGCTGAAGAGACTTCGCAAAGCAGACATCAACTGATGCATCTCGCGGTACAGGCTGTTCACCAGAGCCAGTGGCCGGATCCAGGCCCGGTGCATATCAATATACCGCTGCGTGAGCCACTGGTTCCGGTGGAGCCGCTTCCTGAGCCTGCTCTCTTCAGCGGCCAGTCTGCACAAGCCCGGGTGTCTGAACTCTGTGTAGATGAACAGCAGTTGCTCGCCATAGCACGTCAAATCAGCGGCCAGCCCGGAGTGATTGTTTGCGGTGGCGGCATTGACTCTGCTGCATTCCGCCGTCAGGTCACTGCATTGGCGAAAACTTGTGGTGTTCCAATATTTGCAGATCCGCTCTCCGGGCTGCGTTTTGGAGAGCATGATCTGACGCATGTAGTGGTGGATTACGACACACGCCTGCGGGACGTCAGACTGACTGCGGATCTTCAGCCGCACTGGATACTCCGTTTTGGCGCCATGCCGGTATCGAAACAGCTGCAGCAATTATTGCAGCAGAGCAGTGCGGCGCAACATATCCTGGTTGAGCCAACGGGGCGCTGGCCTGATCCGCTGCATCACACCAGCGAGATGGTGCGGGCGACCCCTGAAAGTTTTTGCCAGCTTCTGCGACAGCATGAACTGACGGCAGCGCCTGCCGGGTGGCTGCATCTGTTTATGTTTCACGAATCCCGCCGTGTAAAGAGCGCAGCAGAGGCTCCAATGGAGCAAATAATCGTACAGGATCTGATTGGCGGCCTGGCGGACAACAGCATACTCTTTTCCGGCAACTCGCTGCCGATTCGTTATATTGACAGCTATTCAGGAAAGCACAGCAAGCCACTGCAAATCGTCGCCAACCGAGGCGCCAGTGGTATCGATGGAAATGTCTCGACACTGTTGGGTATGGCTGCGGAATCTGAAAAACAGGGTTTCACTGTCGCTGCGCTGATTGGCGACCTGACGCTCTATCACGATATGAACGGCCTGCTGGCTGCGAAGGATCTGCATACTGTCATCGTAGTGTTGAACAATCACGGCGGCGGAATATTCAGACAGCTTCCACAGTCACAGCTGCTGCAGTTTGACCGCTACTGGCGTACAGATACGGAGATTGATCTTCAAAAAGTCGCCGCTTTATACGATCTGGAATTCTACAGGGTGGAGCAGGGCGCTGATTTCTCAGGTGTTCTTCATCAGGCATTGGCGCAGGAAGGCGTTGTCCTGATCGAAGTGATGATGAATGCATAATCCAGATATGGGTTCCCACGGAGGACCGTGGGAACCAGTTGCGACTCATCCTCACGACTCAGGCCTCACTACTCATCTTTCAATGCAGCACAACCGCATCATGCACACTGCCGCTATAGAGCGCTTTATTCTCCACGATTCCAAGTCTTAGCGCGCATTCAGGATCTACTTCCATCAAATTTTCGGCAGCCAGATGGGTATTCAGCTGCCAATAATCGATGTAGGGAACCAGTCCGTCGGCGGCTTCCTCTGCGGTTTTGTGCATCACAACTGCTTCAAAGAACGCTGCCTCTTCGCTGGTGTCGGTGAAGTTGATGGTAACAATCATCAGTTCATCGCCCAGCAGATCCTCATGATGTCGGATTTCCGGGATTTGACTCTTCCCCAATGCCTGATTTCCACTCCCTTTGCCAGTGTAATAGGTGGTTCCGCTATTTGATCGTGTGTACCAGTAGTTCCGGCCACGTAAATCCCGGAGTTGTAATTTTTCACCAGTTGCCCCGTCAATAATCATCTGATTCATTACATTGCTCCTCTTGTCTCATATATTGCATCCGTTGTATGCGTCTGTTGGATGTTTTCAACGGCGTGCGTCCCCTGTGTCATAACGATAATGGCAGAGAGCATCAAAGCCACCGATGAAGCCACGATTGGGATCACGATTTGTTTTTTCATCTTCATCTCTTCATCTAATGTTTCTCGATGAAACAAGCTTACCGGTATGATCTGCTCAGGTATCGACTAAACGCGCCAATCGGTTGGCTGAACATTTGTAAGCAGCGAAAAGTTCTCGATTCCACCAGCCTTTTTTCCACAGATTCACACAGATAAACACAGATGAAGAGATTTAAAAATATCTGTGTGCATCCGTGTGCATCTGTGGTTAATTTCCTCTCATCCCGGAGAGGAGAGATAAGCATCACAGCACGGGCAATATCCTGTATGCCATTCAGGGCTGTTTATATTTGCTGCATGGGATAAAATAACCCTCTTTTTTTACTAGTAACAGAAATCCGGAATGAGCCTGAACTCAATCGAAGAGATAATTGAAGATCTGCGCCAGGGCAGGATGGTTGTCATCATGGACGATGAGGATCGTGAAAATGAAGGCGATCTGCTGATGGCTGCTGACTGCGTTACCCCTGACGCGGTCAATTTTATGGCCAAGTACGGTCGTGGCCTGATCTGCCTGACCCTCACCAGGGAGCGCTGCAAGCAGTTGCGACTGCCGCTGATGGTGAATGATAACAACCAGCTGCAGGCGACTAACTTCACGGTTTCGATTGAAGCGGCCGAAGGCGTGACAACCGGCATCTCTGCAGCTGATCGCGCCACTACCGTCAAGGCGGCAGTGGCTGCAGATGCGTCACCGCAGGACATTATGCAGCCGGGGCACATCTTTCCATTGATGGCTCAGCCCGGCGGAACTATTGTGCGTGCAGGCCACACCGAGGCGGGTTGTGATCTGGCGCGTATGGCGGGTTTTACGCCAGCGGCGATGATCGTTGAGATTCTCAACGAAGACGGCACCATGGCGCGTCGTCCCGAGCTCGAGGTATTTGCCGCCGAGCATGACTTGAAAATTGGCACCATTGCGGATTTGATCCAGTATCGCATCCAGAATGAGAAATCGGTCGAGCACATCAATACGTGCAAATTACCGACGCCGCATGGTGATTTCAGGGTCATTGCTTACGAAGATACCATCGATAAACAGGTGCATCTGGCGCTGGTGATGGGCTCTCCACAGCCGCATCGGCCTGTGCTTGTGCGTGTGCATGTACAGAACTCCCTGTGTGATCTGTTTGATGCCGAAGTCGAAGGTTGCGGATGGCCGCTGCGAAGCGCCATGGAGCAGATCGCCGAGGCGGGCGAGGGCGTCATCGTGGTGTTGCGCAATCATGACAGTGCGCGTGACCTGGTGGGACGCATCGAAAAACTGGCGGGGCTTGGGACAGCTAAAAAGCAGGCTGATGATCAGCGCAAGGAGCTGCGCACCCTGGGTGCGGGGGCGCAGATTCTGACTGACATTGGTGTCGGTAAAATGCGTGTCATGAGCGCACCCATCAATCTGCATGGTCTGCATGGATTCAACCTGGAAGTGGTCGAGTTTGTGGAGAACGCATAATCTTTATGAAAGTGTTTGCAGGGTCGGAAGCCGCCTTTCAGGGACGCGTGAATACATCCCTGTAAGCTCTGATAAAACATCCCTGTTTTATACAGCCCTGAAAAGCAACTCCCAACCCTGCTTGTGCATGAGCAAATTGAGATTTTGCAAACCAAAATCGAATATCGAGAGGCGAAGAGAAAATGAGTATTGAAACAATCGAAGGCGCACTGGTCGTTGATGGTGCCAAATTCTGTATTGCAGTGGCGCGCTGGAACAGCTTTGTCGTCGACAGTCTCGAGAGCGGGGCGATTGACACACTGCGCAGGCATGGCGCCAAAGATGAAGATATTACCGTAGTGCGCCTGCCGGGCGCCTTCGAGATGCCGCTGGTGCTGGATAAGATTGCCGCATCCGGAAAATATGATGGCATTGTTGCACTGGGCGCTGTGATTCGCGGCGGTACGCCGCATTTTGAATATGTCGCCGGTGAATGCGTCAAAGGGATGTCCCAGGTGACATTGAATCACGGCACGCCAATCGCCTTCGGCGTGCTCACCGTTGACAGCATCGAGCAGGCGATCGAACGTGCAGGAACCAAGGCTGGCAATAAAGGTGGTGAGGCAGCCGCCTCTGTCATCGAGATGGTTAATCTGCTGAAACAGCTCTGATGTCTCAGCGAAAACGTCATCAGGCGCGCCGCCTTGCGCTGCAGGCGCTCTATCAATGGCAGGTGACTGGTGATGACATTGGCGATATCAGCTCGCAGTTCGTCGCTGAAAACGACAGCGATAAATATGATATCGACTATTTTCGTGATCTGTTTCAGGGGGTGCCGACGCACCTGGATGAACTGGACAGAGAGCTGCAACCTCTGATTGACAGGGATATCGAGCGTGTCGATCTGGTCGAGCGGGCGGCGCTGCGTCTTGGCGTCTATGAACTGCTGCATCATCCGGAAGTTCCATTTCGTGTGGTCATCAATGAATCAGTTGAACTCGCCAAGGTGTTCGGCGCTGACAAGGGGCATCGCTATGTCAATGGCGTGCTTGACAAGGTGAGTCGCAAAGTACGTGCTACCGAGGTCAAATCAGTTAGGAACCTGTCCTAGAATGAAAACCTACTGCGGAAAAGCCATTTTGGCCAGATTTTCCGATCATTTTCGTTAAATAGGACAGGCTATTCGCCTCAAATGCTAGAAAAATCTGACTCAAAATGGCATTCCCTCGCTACGGCCCTCATTCTAGGGCAGGCTCCTAAGTGAGTCTCTCTGAATTTTCCCTGATCGATGACTACATCGCCATCTCCAGGACCACGCGGGATGATGTCAGTCTCGGTATTGGAGATGACTGTGCTGTAGTTGAAGTTCCACCGGGAAAGTCTTTGGCTGTCAGTATGGATACCCTGGTCGTCGGCAGGCACTTCATCGAAGGAGTCAACAGGGTCAGCCTGGGTCACAAAGCGCTGGCCGTCAATCTCAGCGACCTTGCAGCGATGGGAGCAGAACCCGCCTGGGCGACGCTCTCACTGACGATACCCGAAGCGGATACCCGCTGGGTTCAGGATTTCATGCAGGGTTTTCTTGCCCTGGCTGATCGTTTCGGGGTGCAGCTGGTCGGCGGCGACACCACCCGCGGCCCTCTCTCGATTACCGTGCAGATTCACGGCTTTGTCGATCCCGGGCAGATAATGCGGCGCAGTAGCGCACACCCCGGTGATCTGATCTATGTCACCGGGTCGCTGGGTGATGCCGGACTGGCATTGCGTCTGCAACAGGCTGGCAGTCTAGATTCGGCGCATCATCAGCAACTGCTGCAGAGACTTGATTGTCCCACTCCGCGCATTACCGAAGGGATGCAGCTGGCATCCATCGCAACAGCAGCCATCGATCTATCGGATGGCCTGATTGGTGATCTGGGGCATATTGTGCAGCAGAGCAACTGTGGCGCTACCATTGAATTGCAGCGACTGCCCTGTTCGACAGCCGTGAAAGCAGCGATTGCACAGAGCAACGAGTGGAGTCTGCCGCTCTCATCGGGTGATGATTATGAACTCTGTTTTACGATTCCAGCAGATAAACAGCAGCAGCTGCAGCAATTGGCGGCAACTCTCGATTGTCCACTGACGCGCATCGGTGTGATTGAACAGCAGCCGGGTATTCGCTGTGTCAACGCAGAGGGTGCAGTGATCGATGTCGAATCCGGGTATGATCATTTTACCTAACGTCATACCGACGAAGGCTGGTATCCGGGATTTCAGAGAGCGTCATACCGGTGCATGCCGGTATCCAGAATGTACGCGATTGGAGCAATTTGGATTCCGGTTCTCCACATTGTTCCGCCCCGAATGACGGGGTTATTTCACTATTTTGTCTATTAAACTCACCTTTCCACGTTTTGAAGAGATCCCCTACCACCGCGACAGCACGCCGTTGTTGTCTGCAGTGCGTGACCTGCGCTGGCCTGTGATGCTGGACAGCGGAGGTCCTGACAGGGGCAGAGTGGATATTATCGCCGCTGCCCCTGCTGTCACCCTGGTCACCCGTGGTGGTGAAACTACAGTAGAAGAGAGTGGTCAAACGTCGCTTGAAACGGAAGATCCATTCGAACTGGTGCGCAGCAGGCTGGGGAAGGTCAGCGGGAATTTCTCGCCTTTGCCCTTTGAGGGAGGTGCCATCGGTTACTTTGGCTATGATCTTGCACGACGCATCGAGCATCTGCCGCAGCTTGCAGAGGATATCGACAAGCTTCCCGAGATGATGATCGGCATCTACGACTGGGCCATCGTTGTTGATCATCAACGCTGCAAAAGCTGGCTGGTTGGGCAGGGGAGATATGGGCAGACCAGAGAGCTGTGGCCGCAGTTGCGACAGCGAGTGAAGCACAATGTCGCGCATCCTGTCGCGGAACCGCTGAAAGCCGTCACTCCTTTTCTCTCGGCTGTCAGCCGTCATGCCTATCAGCAGGCATTTGATGCAATACAGGAGTACATCAGCGCGGGTGACTGCTACCAGGTCAATTATACCCAGCGCTTCTCCGCATCTGTCGCAGGTGACGGCTGGCCGGGATATCAACAAATGCGCCTGCATAATCCGGCCCCCTTCGGCGCCTACATGCTGCTCGATGGCATCGAGGTGCTGAGTTTCTCTCCGGAACGTTTTTTACAGCTACGTCATGGCAACATCCTGACGCAGCCCATCAAGGGAACCAGGCCGCGCGGCGCATCTCCCGGCAGTGACCTGAAACTCAAGGACGAACTCTACAACAGCAGCAAGGACCGGGCCGAGAACTTGATAATTGTCGATCTGCTACGCAACGACCTTGGCCGGGTCGCTCAACCGGGAAGTATTCAGGTTCCGGAGCTGTTCAAGGTGGAGAGTTATCCCACAGTCCATCATCTGGTCAGCCATATCACAGGGCGACTGCGGCAGGATGAGGATGCGCTCAGCCTGCTGCGCGCCTGTTTCCCCGGTGGCTCGATAACCGGCGCGCCCAAGATCCGCGCCATGGAGATTATCGAAGAGCTGGAGCCGTTTCGGCGCGGCATCTACTGCGGCGCAATCGCCCACATCGGGTTTAATGGCGATATGGACAGCAGCATCGTCATCAGAACCCTGGTGCGCCAGGGAGACCGCGCGCACTACTGGGTGGGAGGGGGAATTGTCGCCGACTCGGATGCAGACGAGGAGTACCAGGAGTGCATGGACAAGGCCGCCGCATTCAGACGATATTTTGGGTAAGTTTTAGGTTTTAAGTTTTAGGTTTTAGGACGGCTCTTTTTTTCACCACGAAAAACACGAAAAACACGAAAAAAACGGATCATAGCAGGAATGTAGGGTGTCAATAAGCCTGCGCATTGCACCGCATGAAATCACTTCACCCACGGATAGGGATAACCGCCGGCCAGGGCGTGCGCCAGTTTTTTGTCGTGACCATAGATATCGTCATAAAAGAAAATTTTCCCATCCTGATGCACCGCCACCGTGGTGTAGAGGACGAACACCTGTATATCCGCATTCAGCTTGACCGTCGTCGCCTTGCCTGACTTCATGGTCTGTTGCAAACGATCCTTTGTCCAGGTGTCGCCCTGTCCATCCAGTGCGGTAATATACTGTGCCATTGCAAGCGGATCTTCGAGACGGATACAGCCATGACTGTAGTCGCGTTTCGATTTGGCAAACAGGCTCTGCGCCGGGGTGCCATGCATATAGACGGCGTATTTGTTGGGAAACATGAATTTCACCAGCCCCAGCGAGTTGTGGTCTCCGGGCTTCTGACGAATTCTCAGTTTGACGTTCAGCAGAGCGCTTTTGCTGTTGCTGTTATAGGAGTGGGTGTTTCCCTCGCCATCGACGATCTCGTAATGCTTTTTCTGCAGATACGAGGGGTCTTTATCCAGTTTGGGTATTAACTCCCCTTTGGTAATGCTGGTGGGTACATTCCAGTAGGGCGCCAGAACCAGGTGATTCATTCTCTTGTTAAACACCGGCGTCTGGTTGCGCGGGTAGGCTTTTCCCACCACGACGTTCATCTCCAGTTTCAGTTGATATTTTTGCTCACCAACCTTGCGGTAGGCGCGGGCGCGGAATTCCGGCAGGTTGACGATGACAGGGTTTTGTCCAAAATCGTTGGGAAACCAGCGGAAGCGTTCCATGGCGAGAATGATCTGATCGACGCGTTTTTTCATCGGTATGTTGAGCTGGCGGAAAGTCCCCTTGCCAATTACGCCATCCTGATCGATGCCATGCCTTTGTTGAAAATTTATGACTCCCTTGACAACTTCGCCCGAATAACTCTCTCCCAGTGAAGGCATTTTCTTAAGATCACCGAGTTTGTGGAGCTTGTAGGCGAGTAAATTTGTTTGGGAAAATGCTTCGCCGGGGTGAATTGTTTTACTGTCAGAGAGTTTTTCAGAGAGCTTCGGATCCTGCGCCAGTTTGCGATACCTGGCCAGTGCTTTTGGCAGTACCCTGTATTGCGGAAGCTGTGGTTCGACCGAGTCAAGCTGCTGCCGGACATGAGAGGATTTTGTTAGCTTGTTTACGAATGATGGAAGGTTGATACGCTTGTCCGGAATGTCAAAATCGTTACTCAGACTTTTGAAATCCACCCTGCCGGTGCGCAGATCGGTGACATAGCGCATCACGGCCACAGTCAGCGCAACATCGAGCTGGCTGGTTTTTCCAGAACTTCCGTTTTTGAGTAATTTTGTCAGTAGTTTGCTGTCATAATCTACGG
>DAOUQU010000055.1 GCA_030625445.1 Gammaproteobacteria bacterium | reverse complement strand
GCACGCAGCGAGTCACCACTCCAGTCAAGATCCGTGACGCTGTCCGCCTGAAAATGAGCCAACCCCTCGCGCACCACATGCTCCGGCGCAATCGCGCGCAGTTGTTCAATATCGAAGAGAAAAGGATCGCGATCGTCTGTTGAGTCATTCATGGAGAATTACTGTGTAGATGAAAAGAAGCATGGAAGCATATACTCTGAAGGCAGAACTTTACAGCAATCGGCGCATCCATGACATGAGAAATACCAGCAGAGTGGGTTAGGCGCATTGCAATTTAGAACGGAGCAAGGTCTCTCCGCAATGGGGCTATACGATTCGCCTCGCGGGAGTGTCAGGTTGGGTCGTTCAGATGCAATCGGAAAGTGATTTTGACGAGCCCGGAATGAAATTCATCTCATGAATTTGACGGCCAGAGTAGAGACTGCACCTGCAAGTAGAAACATCAGCAAAAACCAGGAGAAACTGACAACATCGCCAAGGAGTTGCAGCCAGCCCCGCAAACCGGGTTTGCGTGACTGCTGCTGAGAGGGGGCATTTGGGAAGGCTACACACATAAGAGGTTTAGTATGCAATAATTTTCTTATGTTCTGACGGGAAATTCTACATTCCCACGCAGGAGCATGGGAACGAGGGAAACATCGGGCTCACCGCTTTTTCCTGACACTCTTCTTTTTGCTGACTTTTTTCTTTACGGCAGACTTTTTCTTTACTGCAGCTTTCTTTGCGGCTGATTTTTTCACCGCGACCTTTTTCTTTGTCACGATCTTCTTTTTAGCAGTCGATTTTTTCTTTGCCACTGCTTTCTTTGTCGTTACTTTTTTGGCTGCCGCCTTTTTCTTCACTGACGATCTCTTATTTGCCGTCCTCTTTTTCGCCACAGATTTTTTCTTTGCCACGGCTTTTTTAACAACGGCCTTTTTCTTGGCTGCGGTTTTTTTCTTTGCCACAGCCTTCTTCAAGACAGCTTTTTTCTTTGCAGTCACTTTTTTTGCTACCGTTTTTTTCTTCACGGCAGATTTTTTCCTGATCACTCTTTTTTTAGATGCCTTTTTCCTGACGACCCGTTTCTTGCGTGTGCGCTTTTTTGCGCTTCTTTTCTTCTTTGCTTCACTCTCCGCCTGGAGTCTCAGAACCTCAGGATCCGTCAACGGAATACGGGGAGCAGCATTAACAAGCTTACAGGCTGCCTGATATGCACGGGGTTCATCAGCCAGACCATGAATCTCCTGTAAAATACCCTCCTCCTGATAGCGTGAAATCAGTTCACCCTGATTAGCTTCACAGATACGCAGTCTGTTCGATATCCCCTCCTCATAATCTGCTGGCCGACGCGAAATACGCCCTCCACACACATCACAGACGCCCTCAACCATCGGTGGATTCGAATAGATGTTGTAGTCTTCACCGCATGCATTGCAATGCGACTGTCCAACAAGACGCTCCATGATATCGTCATTCTTGACGTGAATCGCAATCACCAGTTCCAGCGGCGCACCCAGGCTTACCAGCAACTGATAGAGTATCTCTGCATGCACCAGCTCTCGAGGAAAGTCATCAAGAATGAAACCATTTTTCGCCTCTTCAAACGGCTCCTTCAAGGCAGAATAAACCAGCTCCTCCGGAATCGGGGCACAAGCAAGCAACAGCTCACCGACCAGCCTTCCCAGCTCGGTCTCTTCATTTGCTATCGAAGATAAAATTCGATGCATATTGAGAATCGGAAGTTTATACTTGCGTGAAAGTTTCTCCGCCAGTACGCTTTTGCCTGACCCGGGAGGGCCTAATAGTATGATTCGCATTGTATTATTTTTCCTCTCTGCCCCTTTCCATCTGGATAATATTTTTATAGCCACATCCAATTATTGGATTGCGATCCACTCTCCAACCCATTAACCTAAATCTATTTTAACCGCAAGTCAAATCCTGCGAGTCATCAATGCCAGAAATAGCTGATATCAACGCCACCGAAAAGTGGATTATCGAGACTACCTTGAAAGAGAGATATGGAAAGTCAATTGAGTATCAGCTTGCTGATGCCGATATTCGCCTGCATCTCTCTGATCGCGACACAACCTCATGCCCCCTTCTCTACTGGGAGATGGACGCCTGTCACTTCACCATTTTCAAAACCGGTGAAAAAAAATACAGATGCCAGTTTTTTTATCGCGGCTACCAGCAATATGGCACCGGCGTCTATGAATATGACGATCTGGCCGAATGCGCTGTTTCGCTGCTACAGGCGCAGGCGGATCACGAAGCCAAGGAAAAGGGCGAAATCTAGCGAGACAGCGCCTCAAACTGACGAGATATGAAAAACTTTGTCTCTCGCAAAGACGCAAAGTTCGCCAAGAAAAACCTTTGCGGTCTTGGCCTACATGGATGTAGGTCAGGGGCGTGAGCAGGACGCGGAAGCTTTGCGCCTTTGCGAGAGATAATGATCTCCTCCATGCCTCGTCAGTTTGAGACCTGGTCTCGTTAGAAAGTGCGCAGGCAACAGACAGGGATGAATAGTTACTGCATTAGTGGGGTTAAAAGAGTAAAATATGGCAAATTTTTTTTACGATGCAATGTTTGGAGAGTGACAAGATGAGTGCCAAGAATGCTTTTTATGCACAATCCGGTGGTGTAACAGCCGTCATTAACGCTTCCGCCTGTGGTGTCATTGAGACTGCACGCAAGCACCCTGACAAGATTGGCAAGGTCTATGCCGGGCAGAACGGGATTATCGGCGCATTGACCGAGAACCTGATTGATACGAGCCTGGAGTCAGACGAAGATATTGCGGAGCTTCGCAACACCCCCTCCGGCGCCTTCGGCTCCTGCCGTTACAAAATGAAAAGCCTCGAAGAGAACCTCAAAGAGTATGAGCGTCTCATCGAAGTCTTCAAGGCGCATGATATTGGCTATTTTTTCTACAATGGCGGTGGAGACTCTGCAGACACCTGTTTCAAAGTTTCGCAACTCTCGGAGAAGATGGGGTATCCGGTACAAGCCATTCACGTGCCTAAGACCGTGGATAACGACCTGCCGATTACCGATAACTGCCCCGGTTTCGGCTCAGTAGCCAAATATATTGCAGTTTCAACGCTTGAAGCCAGCTACGACGTGCGCTCGATGGCCAAGACCTCAACCAAGATCTTCGTTATCGAGGTGATGGGACGCCACGCGGGCTGGATCGCTGCAGCCGGCGGCCTGGTTGAAGATTACGACATTCCTGTTGTTGTACTCTTCCCTGAAGTCGAATTTGACCAGGAGAAGTTCCTCGCCACAGTCGATGCTAAAGTCAAGAAGCATGACTACTGCACGATCGTTGTCTCTGAAGGGACTCACTGGCCCGACGGCAGGTTCCTTGCCGAGCAGGGCACCCGTGATGACTTTGGCCACGCGCAACTCGGCGGAGCCGCTCCTGTCGTTGCCAACATCATCAAGGACGCGCTGGGTTATAAATTCCACTGGGCTGTTGCCGACTATCTGCAGCGTGCTGCACGCCACCTCTCATCAAAGTCCGATGTCGAGCAGGCTTATGCGCTTGGCCAGGCCGGCGTCGAGATGGCGATTGCCGGTGACAACTCCATCATGCCGACAGTGGTGCGCACCTCCAACAACCCCTACGCATGGGAAATTGGCAAGGCGCCTTTGAGCGAAGTCGCCAACGTCGAGAAGATGATGCCGATGGACTTCATCAGTGAAGATGGTTTTGGAATTACCGATGCCTGCAAAGAGTATCTCTATCCGCTGATACAGGGTGAAGACTATCCTGAGTATGACGACAATGGCATGCCCAAGTATGTCACCATGAAAGGTATTCTGGTCGACAAAAAGCTGCCTGAATTCGAAGTGTAATACTTCAGATAGCAGAGATGGAAAACAGGGGGGTAAGCGCTGGCGCTTACCCCCCCCCTGCTTTAATGTCACGCAATTCCGCAATCGACGCTTATCACCTCAAACTTCTCACCATGACTCCACAACGCGCCCGGGAACTTATTCAGCAGCAACTGCAGTTCGGCAGCGGCTACAATCGCAACGCTGTGCGCCTTATTCTCGCCGAAGTACAGCGTGAACATGGCCAGGAGCTGGTTGACAGCCTGATTCGTACCCTGGAACTCGACGAAAAATTTGATCTTGCCCAGGGTACTGACTTCTCCAGTCTTGGAAAATGACAAATCATCTTATATCACTGCAGCGCCTTGCCCGGCTATCGAACAATGACACTGATGAGCTCGATGATGACTTTGTTCAATTCCTCATCGATGAACTTGACCAGCCAACCTCACCTGTCGGCAGGCTCTCCCCGCTGCTTCTGAAGCGTTTACAGCAACTTGACCGGCAACCCGCTGAATTACTGCGGCGTCTCCAGTTTGCCAACCCTCTTGTAAAACAGCTGCATCAACTGCAACAACAGTGGCTCGGCAAGGCCGTGCAGGCATTGATGGCGGAGAATATTGCAGTAATACCGCTGCAAGCGGCTGCATTCAATGATCGTCTCTATCCACAGGATACCCCGCGCATCGGGGCCAATCCTGGTCTGCTGATACAGGAACAGGATATTTCCAATGCTCGACAATGCATCGATCAATTACTGACTCCTGTCAAATTGACGAACAGCAGGAAAAAAGCGGATGCCATGCCATGCAAAATCGCCTGGAAGCTCCCTCAGAAAATCCCCGGCCAACTCTATCTGCACAATGCAATAGCTCCGACAGAGCTTTTCCCGCAACTCACGCAGCAGCTATTCGAACGCAGTCAACCCTACTCCGACTCCCCTGGCGCACTGATACGCAAACTCAGCGTTGAGGATCACCTGCTCTATCTGGCAATTCAGGGAACCTGCGATCTCTCGGTCATCAATCATAATCTGCTTGATGCGCACGAAATCTGGAGCCAGTGGCATCCTGATCACTACAAGCTCCTCAAAATCGCCCGTCAAACGGGCGCCTCAAACGCATTGTTCATCCTGCTGGATACATGCCGTCGCAGACTCAACACCCCTGTTCCTGAAAGATGGCTGAAACGACTGCCACACAGCCATTTGCGCGCATCGATCGGGACAATGGCTTTTGAACAAGGCGCACTCTACAGCAGAGATGAGATAACAACCGGCCACAAAATCCGGCAACTGCTTGGTTATGCGCTTGTTCCAGACAAGCGGGGGAAAATTACAGCAGTCGCCCGCAACTATCTGAGCCCTGTGCAGGCCGACAGTTAGAAAATCCCTGAATACACGCCACACAGGCTATACTTCCCTCACCGCAACCCGACTTGAAAACAGATGAATCTTGACAGAGTCCCAACAGGCGAAAATGCCCCCGATGAATTCAACGTCATCATCGAAATCCCGGCGCACTCGGATCCGATCAAATATGAAGTCGACAAGGAGAGCGGCGCCATGTTCGTGGACCGATTCATGGTCACCTCGATGCACTACCCCTGCAACTACGGCTATATTCCGCACACACTCGCTGATGATGGAGATCCAGCCGACGTACTGGTCATCACACCGATCCCTTTGATCACAGGCTCCGTCATCACAGTGCGCCCGATTGGCATCCTGCAAATGGAAGACGAGGAGGGCTCGGACGCCAAAATACTCTCTGTTCCCATCGAGAAGCTCTACAGCTCCTATAGCAGCAGACGCACCCATCACGATCTGCCGCCGGAACTGCTTGATCGCATCGCCCACTTTTTCCAACACTATAAAGATCTGGAAGAGGGTAAATGGGTCAAGATTACCGGTTGGGGAGACATCGATGCAGCAAAAGCGGAAGTCGTCAAGAGCATCGAGAGTTTTCAGAATGCTCCGGTAAAACCGCACTTCTAATGAAAATCGCGATTCTCTCTGACAGTCATGATCATATCCCGCTGCTGCGTGCAGCAGGATCAGACGCGATTGCTGCCGGCGCTGAAGTTATCATTCACTGTGGCGACCTGGTTGCTCCAAGCACACTCAACTGTCTCAAGGAGATGCATATCCCCGTACATGTCATCCATGGCAATAACACCGGCGACCTGGTGACTCTGTCGCGCCTGACGGCTGAACCTGACAACCTCATCCACTACTACGGCCAGGATGTCTCTCTCACTCTCGGCGGCAAGCAGTTTTTCCTGGTGCACTATCCGCACTATGCCCACGCCATGGCATTGACCGGCGATTATGACATCGTCTGTTGCGGACACAGCCACAAGGTCTCGATAGAGACTCTCACGGATATTCATGGCAACCCTGTCCGATGCATCAACCCCGGCACCGTTGGCGGTGTAGGCTCTTCTCCGGCAACCTGGATCCTGGCAGATCTCGATAAAATGACTTTTGATGTGCACAATGTGGACAAGGCGATTGAATTCAGAAGTGCGATAGGGTAATACCAATGTCACAACTGACACATTTCAACCAGAATGGTGAAGCGCACATGGTCGATATAGGCGCCAAGGATGAGACCCGCCGCATCGCAGTGGTCGAAGGCCGCATTCGCATGCAACCGGAGACCCTGCAGATGATCCTTGCGGGAAGCCACAAAAAAGGCGATGTTCTGGGGGTTGCCCGCATCGCCGGTATCATGGCCGCCAAGAAAACATCAGATCTTGTCCCCTTGTGCCATCCACTGGCTATCACAAAGGTTGGCCTGGACCTCACCTCATTGGAGGATGGTATTCATTGCCGTTCACAGGTCGAAACCAGGGGGCGCACCGGCGTCGAAATGGAGGCGCTGTGTGCCGCCCAGGTTGCACTGCTGACCATCTATGATATGTGCAAAGCTGTCGATCGAGGCATGATCATCGACAATGTCCGCCTGATGGAGAAGCAGGGCGGCAAGTCGGGACACTGGAAACGTGGCAGTAAACTGACAGCATGAACACATTTTTCTACCAGGCGCATTTTTTCAAAAGCGCCGCCAAACTGAAGCAGCTTCCCGCTTGTGAAGATCTTGTCGAGGTCGCCTTTGCCGGTCGCTCAAACTCCGGAAAATCCAGTGCCATCAACACCCTGTGCAATCAGAAATCACTCGCCCGCACCAGCAAGACCCCGGGACGCACGCAGCTGATCAATATCTTTACGCTGGATGAACAACGCAACCTCATCGATTTGCCCGGCTATGGCTTCGCCAAAGTTGCCGCCAATATCCGCCAGCAGTGGCGCGGACTGCTGACTGACTATATCGAACAACGCGAGTGTCTCAAAGGAGTCGTCATGATGATGGACTGCCGCCACCCGTTAAAGCCTCTGGACAGGCAGATGCTGCAGTGGTGCACCCATCTTGACCTCCCTGTGCATGTGCTGCTCACCAAATCCGACAAACTCAAAAAAGGCCCCGCAAAAAACACCTTGCTGAAAGTGCGCCAAATGCTGAAGGAGTATGAAAATGTCTCGGTGCAACTCTTCTCCTCCCTGAAAAAAACCGGTATTGACGAAGCGCACCAGGTACTGGGAGAGTGGTTCGGGCTGAAAGATGTATAATCTTCTGTAACTATTCAGCATCTTCAAAACTAGCAAATAAGTCACTGCTACTGGGTGTATCTGGAGGAAACGTTGGAGGCATGGATGCCGACACGAGCCTACATGGATGTATTTACGGCATTTTCCGGAAGATATACCCAGTAGCAGTGACGATCTCGTATGTACTGACAAGTTACATCTTTTGTTGGTTGCAAACAACACTACTGGAGAATACCCTATGTATAAATTGTTACTGACTTCAATCCTGCTGCTCTCTCTGCAACCCATTCTTGCTAAAGAATCCGCTACAACGACTGCAACCGCGGATGCTTCCGAACCCACCGGCGCCTCACTGACACAGCAGCATTGCACCAGATGCCATGGTGACGAGATGTATATGCGCGATGATCGCCAGGTCAAATCACTTGAGTCCCTGAAACAGCGTGCGCATGGCTGCAACACCATGACTGACGCCAATCTTTTTGAAGAGGATGTCGCAAAAATAATCGACCATCTGAATACCGAGTTTTATCATTTCGAACGTTGATCGATGGCTCAACGGCGTCTGACTGACCAACAACGCGCGCGTATTTCGCGCATTCAGGAACAGCGTCGGCAGCGCGCCTCCGAAGAGGCTGAAAATGCACTCTCCACTGCTGATGACAAGGCGCATGATGGCATCGTTATTATTCGCTATGGACGCAATCTGCTGGTCGCCGATGAGCAGCAGCATCTGACCCCCTGCCTGTTCCGCCAGAACCTGGGGCAAATCGTCTGCGGTGACCGTGTGGTGTGGCATCAAACCGGCGACAATGAAGGCGTTGTCACCGCGCTTCAGCCACGCACAACCCTGCTCTCAAGGCCTGACTACAGCGGCCGTGAAAAGGCGCTGGCAGCCAACCTGACGCAATTGCTGATCGTCGCAGCCCCTGAACCACCTCCAACCGGCTACCTGCTGGACCAATATTTCGTTGCCGCTGAAAACATCGGCCTTGAAGCCGTACTGCTGCTGAACAAGGCTGATCTGCTGACCACTGATCACCCATTACGCCAAATTGCCGCCACCTATGCAGAGATCGGCTATACGGTCATTGAAGTCAGCTGCGAACAGATGAGCGGTATGCATAAGCTGCAGCAGCAACTGCAACATCAGACCAGCATGCTTGTCGGACAATCAGGCGTCGGCAAGTCATCCCTGGTCAATGCGCTGCTGCCGGAGCAGAATATTGTTGTCGGGCAGCTCTCTGAAACATCCGGTCTCGGCAAACACACCACCTCCTCGGCCACCCTCTATTTTCTTCCGCAAGGCGGCTCCCTGATCGATTCGGCCGGGGTACGCAGTTTTCGCCTGATGATCACAGAGCGCAGGCAGCTTGAAAAGGGGTTCCGTGAATTTCATGACTACCTGGGGCGCTGCCGTTTCAGTGACTGCAGCCATACGCACGAACCGGGCTGTGCACTCATAGAAGCTGTAGAAGAGGGAGCAATCAGCGCCTGGCGGCTGCAGCATTTTCTGCAAATGGC
>DAOUQU010000434.1 GCA_030625445.1 Gammaproteobacteria bacterium | reverse complement strand
CTCTGTTTTGATGTCAAGGCTGGCTCCAAGGTTGCCGTTGTCGGCCACTCCGGCGCCGGCAAGTCGACACTGGCGCGGCTGCTGTATCGTTTCTATGACGTCAGTGCAGGAAGGATCACTATCGATGGGCAGGATCTGCGTGCTGTCACCCAGCAGAGTCTGCGCTCCGCGATTGCGATCGTGCCCCAGGACACGGTGCTGTTTAACAACTCCATCTATTACAATATCAGCTATGGTCGCTTGAGTGCTTCACGGGACGAGGTGGAGCAGGCGGCGCGCATGGCGCACATTCACGATTTTATTCAACAGCTGCCCGATGGCTGGGAGACCGTTGTCGGAGAGCGCGGCCTGAAGCTCTCAGGCGGAGAGAAGCAGCGTGTCGCCATTGCACGCGCAATTCTCAAACGCCCGCGCATCCTGATTTTTGATGAAGCGACGTCATCTCTCGACAGCGGCACCGAGCAAATGATTCAGGAGACGCTCTCCGAGGTTGCTGAAAACCATACCACGCTGGTGATCGCCCACCGTCTCTCCACCATCGTCGATGCGGATAACATTGTGGTGATGAAGCAGGGGCGCATCGTCGAGCAGGGAACGCACCAGCGGCTGCTGCAACTGCATGGAGAGTATCACACCATGTGGGAGCTGCAGCAGCAGGAAGAGCAGGAGTCCGGCGCATGAAAGTCTACCTGGTTGGCGGCGCGGTTCGCGATACCTTGTTGAATCTGCCGGTAAAAGATCGGGACTACGTGGTCGTGGGCGCCACTGAACAGCAGATGCTGGAGCTGGATTATCAGCGCGTCGGCAAGGATTTTCCGGTGTTTCTCCATCCTGAAACAAAAGAGGAGTATGCACTCGCTCGTACGGAACGCAAGAGCGGGCACGGCTATAGAGGATTTACTTTTGATGCAGAGCCAGGGGTAACACTGGAGCAGGATCTGCTGCGCCGTGATCTGACCATCAACGCCATGGCGATGGATATGGATGCAGACGGCGTGCTGATCGACCCCTATGGCGGCAAGCAGGATCTGGAGAAGAGAGTGCTGCAGCACGTCTCTGCAGCATTCCGTGAAGACCCGGTGCGCGTGCTGCGTGTGGCGCGGTTTGCGGCTCGTTTTGCCGAGATGGGCTTTGCGATCAGCACAGGCACCATGGTGCTGATGCGCACCATGGTGGCGCAGGGCGAAGTTGATTATCTTGTCCCTGAACGCGTGTGGCAGGAGACTGCGCGTGCATTGGCCGGGCAGTCTCCGCAGCGTTACTTCGAGGTGCTGCGTGAGTGCGGCGCACTGGAGGTGTTGTTTCCGGAGATCGCAACGCTGTTTGGTGTTCCGCAGCCGGGCCTGCACCATCCTGAAATTGATACCGGCGTGCACACCATGTTGGCGCTGCAGCAGGCCGCCCGGCTCAGTGATGATCCGCGTGTGCGCTTTGCAGCGCTGCTGCATGATCTTGGCAAGGGGAGA
>DAOUQU010000333.1 GCA_030625445.1 Gammaproteobacteria bacterium | reverse complement strand
AAAGGTCGTAAACTCCTGGGCGCGTGCGACCGGAATGGTGGTATTGCGCGGGATGATGGTTTCAACCAGGCCACCCATGGTTTCAATGCCAAGTGACAGCGGCGTTACATCCAGCAGCAGGATCTCCTCATCGGGCTTGTTGCCTGCAAGAATATCAGCCTGTACTGCGGCGCCGATTGCAACAACCCGGTCAGGATCGATATCAACCAGTGGTTCACGGCCAAAAAATTCTCCCACCAGTTCACGCACACGCGGGACACGCGTCGAGCCGCCGACCATCACCACGTCCTCGATCTCTTCCGCTGTGACTCCAGCATCACGCAGCGCCCGGCGGCATGCAATAATGGTGTTACGAATCAATGGATCGACCAGCTGGTTGAAACTCTCCCGGTCCAGTTCGCCTTGCCAACCGACGCTGCTTACATTGATGCCGGCGCGTTCGTGTTGCGTGAGTGACTCTTTAATAGAGCGCGCAACCTGCATCAATTGACGCTGCAGGCCGGCATCCGGTTTCGAAATATCAGCCTGAGCAATGATCCACTCTGCAATGACATGGTCAAAATCATCACCACCAAGTGCTGAATCACCACCGGTCGCCATCACTTCAAAGACACCTTTATTGAGATGCAGAATCGAAATGTCGAAGGTTCCGCCGCCAAGGTCATAGATGGCGTGAATGCCGTCGGCGCTCTTGTCCAGTCCATAGGCGATAGCTGCGGCAGTCGGTTCGTTGAGCAGTCGAAAGACATTCAGGCCGGCGAGACTGGCGGCATCCTTGGTGGCCTGCCGCTGGGCATCGTCAAAATAGGCGGGTACGGTCACAACAACACCGTTCAATGCTCCACCAAGGGCCTCCTCGGCCCGTTGCTGCAGCACTTTGAGGATCTCTGACGAGACCTCGACCGGAGTCACATTGCCGCGGCGGGTTTGTATGCGGGGAACAACAGAATCGGTTGCTGCGAACCTGTAGGGAAGCTCATCACCCAGAAGACGCAGATCTTCAACACCACGTCCCATCAGGCGTTTGATAGAACTTATGGTATTCAGTGGATCAATAATTTGTTGCTGCTGCGCCTCATCACCGATGAGGATGCCGGACTCTGTATAAGCGACGATGGATGGCAGCAGATGCTCCCCCTGTTTGTCGGCGAGTGTTTGCGGTTGCCCGCTGCGCACACTGGCTACCAGTGAATTTGTCGTTCCCAGGTCGATGCCGGCTGCAAGTCGGTGTTCATGCGGGGCCTCGGTTTGCCCGGGTTCCGCGATCTGTAACAATGCCATCAGAGCATGGCCTCTTCCAGTCTGGCCTCAACTCTTTCAGCCTCTGTATGAAGTTTATTCAGGAATTGCATTTTTCTTACTTTTTCACGCGCCACTTCCAGCTGTTTCCTATCAGGCATCTCGAAATCGATGGCTATGCTGCTGATGAGCCTGTTAAACATGGTACTGACACGATCCATAAACAGGGAAGCAGCCCCCATCGGGTCTGCCTGCCGGGGAATTTCAGAGAGCTCTTCACGCAGTTCCAGCTGCTCCATCAAAAAGCCGGTGTCTGTGGTGGTCTCTGTATCAGGATCAAAATCCACGCCGTGCAGGCGCAACAGATATTGTGCGCGTCGCAGGGGGTCTTTGAGCGTTTCGAAGGCTTCGTTGATATAAACCGATCCCTGCATGGCAAGCCGCTGCTCATGGTCCGTAGCATTGACATAGCGGTCGGGATGCACTACGCGTTGTAGATCGCGATAACGCTGCCGAATTTTTTGATTATCAATAACATATCCGATAGACATGCCAAAGAGCTCGAAGTAGTTTTTCGACAGATCAAGCATAGAAGCGGTTGTTGTTGACTAGTAATCCTTGAGTAACCAACATCTTTACAAATGAGTCATATTTCAATAACCAAAAATGACTCTCGCAAAGACACAAAGCTTTCGCGTCCTGCTTACGCCCCTGACCTACATCCATGTAGGCCAAGCTCGCCAAGAAAACCCTTTGCGTTCTTGGCGTCTTAGCGAGAGAAAATATTTTCTTTCATGCCTCGTCAGTCTGAGGCTTGATCTCGCTAGATGGTGAAGCTCTCACCGCAGCCGCACTGGTTCTTGGCATTGGGGTTGTTGAATTTAAAGCCTTCATTGAGGCCTTCCTTGCCAAAATCAAGTTCGGTGCCATCGAGATAGATGAGACTCTTCTTATCAATGATGACTTTTACGCCATGATCT
>DAOUQU010000255.1 GCA_030625445.1 Gammaproteobacteria bacterium | reverse complement strand
GATCAACTGGTTTACTCTCACGATGGGACTCTTTGGCGGACTGGCGATGTTCCTGTTTGGCATGGAGCAGATGTCCGAGGGGCTCAAGGCGGCGGCCGGAGATACCCTGAAAAACGTGCTTGCCACTCTGACCAGGAACCGCTTTATGGGCGCCTTGACCGGCGCTTTTGTCACGGCGATACTAAACTCATCGTCTGTCACCACGGTACTGGTGGTTGGATTTATCTCGGCCGGCTTTATGACCCTGGCGCAGTCTGTGGGCGTCATCATGGGAGCGAATGTCGGCAGCACCTTCACGGCGCAGATTGTCGCATTCAACATCACCCAGTATGCGCTGCTGCTGGTCGCTGCTGGCTTCTTCATGCTGTTCAGCGGCAAACGGGAAAACGTGCGCCATAGCGGTGCCATGGTGATGGGGCTCGGCCTGATTTTTTACGGCATGGGTGTGATGGGTGAGGCAATGCTGCCATTGCAAAGCTATCAGCCGTTTCTCGACCTGATGGTGAAGATGGAGAATCCGCTGCTGGGTATCCTCGTCGGTGCAGTTTTTACTGGGCTGGTGCAGTCCTCGGCAGCGACGACCGGTATCGCCATCGTCATGGCTTCGGCAGGGCTTATTACGCTGCCGGCAGGCATCGCGCTGGCTTTCGGCGCCAATATAGGCACTTGTGTGACTGCAATTCTGGCTTCCCTGGGTAAACCGGTTGAAGCAGTACGGGCAGCTGCGGTGCATGTTATTTTTAATATTGCCGGCGTGTTGCTGTGGGTGATGTTTATTCCGCAACTGGCGGATTTTGTCGTCTCGATTTCACCAACAGCGCCGGATCTTTCCGGCAAGGCGCGTATGGCGGCGGAGGTGCCTCGCCAGATCGCGAATGCGCACACGATTTTCAATCTGGCCAATACGCTGCTGTTTCTCGGTTTTACGACTTATTTCGCAAAGCTGGTGGAGTGGCTGATCCCGGAAAAGCCGGTAAAGGTGAAGATTCTTGTCGAGCCCCGCTTCCTGGATGAAAATGTCGTCAAACTTCCCGCCATGGCTCTGCAGCAGGTGCGTTCCGAACTTGGCCACATGGGAGAGATTATCATTGAGATGTTTTCGACGCTTCGCGCCGCCGTTGGCAGCGGCAGCAAGAGCAGATGTGACAGCGTCGTGAAAATGCGGCACAAGGTTGATATTCTGCATGACGCCATCCTTGAATATCTCAGTGAGATCCGCCAGGAGCCGCTGACGGATCAACAGAGTCATCACTTTCAGGCATTGATGAGCGCCACCGTTAACCTGGGGAATCTGGCGAATACCATCGAATCAGACCTGGTGGAACTCGGCAAGCGCTACATTGATCTTGAGGAAGATGTCAGCGAGGCAACAGGAATATTGCTGAACAATCTGACGGATACCATCAGGAACTCTATCGACGATGCAGTCACTGCGGTGAGAGAGGAGGACGAGAAAGCTGCAGAGAACGTGATTGCTGCAAAGGATGATGTACGGCGTTTGGCGGATCAATTTCTGTTGCGCCAGTCCGAGCGTATCGGCAAACAGCAGGGCACTCGCCTGAACCTGGTGAGGATGGAGATGGAACTGCTTGACAGGCTGCGCGGTATCTACACGCTGACCAAGCGAATTGCCAGGGATTTTGTCCCGGAAGAGGTTGGAACCAATGCCTGACTTCGCAAATGAGTATTGATCGATGGCAATGTCAGCGTGAATCGTCAGGCAAGCGTCAAAAAAAATCGGAATGGGTATCCAATCTCCTGTAAACTCCCCCCGCAAATAAGAACCTGTTGCAGATTGTCATGAAAATGAAACAGACAGAGAGCACCCTTCCTGTTGCTGCAACACTCCTCTAATCCCAGATGAAAATCACCATGGATAATCCGCAAACGACAGACACTGTTTCAGGCGCGCACTACGCTTTTGTGTTTAGCATCTCGCTACTGCTGTGGATGCTGCTGAGCGGAAGCCTGGCATGGGAGGAGGTGGCGCTCGGCGCTTTTGTCTCATTGATGATTACCCTGCTGTTTGGTTCCCGTTTTACCATCTACAACGGCATCAGGTTCAATTTCATGGCGCCACTCTATGTGCTGCTCTACCTGGTTCATTTTTTCAAGGAGTTGATCAAAGCCAATTTTGAACTGGCCATGCGCGTGCTGACACCCTCGTTGCCGATTCGCCCTGAAATGGTCGAGATCAAGACCACCCTTAAGTCTCCGCTTGGCCGCATGCTGCTGGCCAACTCCATAACACTGACACCAGGCACCTTGAGTGTTGATGTCACTGGCGACACCATCCTTGTTCACTGGGTCTACTGTCCGCCGGGAACAGATGCGAAGATGGCGACGGATGCCATCGCCGCCTCCTTCGAACGGCACATCAAGCGGTTTTTGGTATGACGATTTCTACTCTTGAATTTATTGCTATAGCACTTCTCCTCGTTGGCATGGGGTTCAGTGCAATTCGCCTGTTTCTGGGGCCGACAACGCCTGACCGTGTGGTTGCTGCAGATACACTCTCGGTGATTACCACTGCAGGGCTGGCGGGCATGGCTGCCTACTTCAATAATCCCATCTATCTCGATATCGCGTTGGTCTACGGGACTCTCGCATTTGTCGGTACAGTGGCGATTGCGCGTGCTATCGAAGGAAATCAAAAATGAATATTGTCGGTGATATCTTCCTCGTGATCGGCGCCGTGTTTATCGCTCTCGGCGGTTTGGGATTGCTGCGCATGCCGGATGTCTATAACCGCATCCATGCAGGGACCAAGGCAGTGACCCTGGGTTCCCTCTCCGTGTTGCTCGGGATTGCACTGCTGCACCCGCAGTGGTGGCCAAAACTGCTGGTCATAGCCGGCTTCCTGCTGTTTACCAACCCGGTGGCAGCATCGATCATTGCACGCGCCGCCAAAATCAGCGGCATCAAGCCCTGGCGTACTAAAGAGC
>DAOUQU010000039.1 GCA_030625445.1 Gammaproteobacteria bacterium | reverse complement strand
CCCCATAGAAAAACTTGTAAGGAAGTTCTGATTGAAGCGCGCAGCGATTCGATCAGAGCTTCCATAACAGCTGTACGCATCCGGAGGCTGGAAAATCGAACTTTTTAACTCGCGGAGGACCTCGACAAACACACTTCTGTTGCTTGCTATTTTCTTCTCCTGCTTTCTGATGATCGCTGACAATCGTTACAAGCAGCTGGATAGCCTGCGCAATCTTCTGACTATGGTCACTCACCCGATCCACATGATTGCCGAAGGCCCGGCGGCTGCAATCAACTGGACCGGAGAGCAGTTCAGCTCCCGCCACAGGCTACAGAGAGAAAACCGGCAATTACATGAACAAAATCTGCAACTTCAGGGAGAGATGTTGCGTTTTCAGTCTCTCGAAGAGGAGAACAGCCGCCTGCGCAGCCAGTTGGGCGCTACCCTGAAAGTGGGTGAACGGGTCACCCTGGCTGAACTGGTCGGAATCAATCTCACTCCCTATAAACAACAGGTCACCCTCAACAAGGGGAGCATGTCCAGCGTCTACCTGGGACAGGCCGTGATCAATGAAAAAGGCATCATGGGACAGGTGACACAAATCACTCCATTCCGCTCCACTGTACTACTGATCACTGACTCACTGCACTCCATACCAGTACGCATCCTTGGAACAGGAATACTCACCATAGCGCATGGAACCGGGCACATCGACAAACTGGAACTGCCCTATCTTCCTGACAGCGCCAACGTTCATGTTGGCGACCTGCTGGTAACATCCGGACTCGGAGAGCGCTTCCCGCCGGAATACCCGGTTGCCCGCATCACCGAAGTTCCAGCACCGGGCACACCGGGCACCGTCGTTGCAACCCCGATGGCCAATCTCTCCCAGAACCGGCAGGTGATGCTGGTATGGAATATTAACAGCGCACTCGACCTGCCTGCCGCAGAGAGTGATGAAGAGGGCGGCACACTGCCTGACGAACAACCATCAGGCGGGACTCCGCCGTCCCCGCCTCCCGCCCGGGCGCAAGCTGACAACAAAGAGCAGCGTGATGGATAATAGATCAAGTCGCGGCTCCATTGCTCTCTATGCGACATTCATCACTGCACTGGTATTACAGGTTTTTCCCCTGCCTCTGTGGGCTCATCAGGCACGCCCGGACATACCACTGCTGGTGCTTATCTACTGGAGCATGGCGCTGCCCGACCGCATCGGCATTTTTGCGGCTGTTGTCTTAGGCATTATTGTCGATGCACTCACTTCATCGCTGCTTGGACAACACGTGCTTGCCTACGCCCTCGCTATCTATGTCGTCCTGATCATGCACAAGAGACTGCGCCTGATGCCAATGTGGCAACAGGCTCTTACTGTGCTCTTTATCCTCTATATTGAACGTGTCGTTGCAGCATTGATACTCGGCATCACCGACGGGCTTTTCCCGGATATGCTGTTCTGGTTGTCGCCTCTGATTGGCATGTTCCTGTGGCCCTGGATTTTTATTATCCTGCGTGAAATCCGCCAGAATTTTCATATTCAATAGTTCATGCCGATAGCAACGACCCAGCAACAGCAAGCGATCATGCGCCGCCGCCTCATCGGACGTGTTGTGGCAACCGTTGTTTTCGTCCTGCTGACACTCGGCCTGGTCATCGCACGTCTCTACTGGCTGCAGATCACCAATCATGAAGTTTATACAACCCTCTCCACAGACAACCGTATTCGACTGCTGCCACTGCCGCCCGCTCGCGGCGAGATCACTGACCGAAACGGGGTTTTACTGGCGCAGAACATTCCCAGCATCGATCTTTTTATATTTCCGGACAAGGTAAAAAATATCGGGGAGACGATTGAGCAGCTGTCGAAGGTCATCTCCATCAGTGATGATGACAGGAGCCGTTTCAACAAACTGAAAAAGCGCCAACGCCGATTTGAACGCGTTGCCATCCGCACCGGGCTCAACCAGCAGGAGATGGCAAAGTATGCTGTTGAACGCCACCGCTTCCGGGGGGTCGACATGGGCATCACCCTGCGCCGCTACTATCCATACGGCGAATTGACAGCCCATGTCGTAGGCTATATCGGCAGGATCAATGAGCGTGAACTCGAACGCATCGATCAGGCCGCATACAGCGGCACCTCCCATATCGGCAAAACAGGGCTGGAACGTTATTACGAAGATCAACTGCATGGCGAGGTCGGCGTACAAAAAGTCGAGATGGATGCCACCAGCCACATCATGCGTGTTATAGAGACACAGCCTCCTGTTAACGGCAAGGATATCAAGCTCAATTTTGATATCGAATTGCAGCGTATTGCCATGGATGGACTGGGAGAGCATTCAGGCGCTATAGTCGCCATTGACATCAAGTCAGGCGGCATCCTCGCACTCGCCAGCAAACCGGGCTTCGATGCCAATCTGTTTGTCGATGGCATCAGTTTCAAGGATTATGGTGCACTGCGTGAAAATCCTGAAACACCACTCTATAACCGCACTGTGCATGGGCGCTACCCACCGGGATCGACAATCAAACCATTTCACGCCCTGGCCGGACTTGAGTTGGGAACAGTCACTGCAAACCAGACGATCTACTGCCCGGGACACTACCGAATCAAAGGCTCGGGACGCAAATTTCGTGACTGGAAAAAAAGCGGACATGGCACCACAAACCTCTACAAGGCCATTGAACAATCCTGCGATGTCTATTTTTACAACCTCGCCTACTCCATGGGCATCGACAATATGCATGACTATCTCTCGCAGTTTCGTTTTGGACAAAAAACCGGAGCAGACATGCCGAATGAGACAGGTGCAGTTTACCCCTCTGTCATGTGGAAGAAAAAACGCTACAACAAGGTTTGGGTGGCGGGAGATACCGTCAATGCCGGCATCGGCCAGGGATATCTACTGGTCTCCCCGTTGCAGCTTGCCTATGCGACCGCCGTGCTTGCCGGGGATGGAAAACTGATTCCGCCACGTCTCGCTTCGCATATCGACGGCATCTCCACGGCGCTGCCTGATAACGAAATTCCCCGCATCGAGAAAAAGGCTCCGCATCACTGGGCGCAAGTCATCCAGGGCATGTCGCAGGTGGTAGAATCGCCGCGCGGAACCGCCAAACGCATCCGCAGCAAGAGTTACAGAATTGCCGGAAAAACCGGCACCGCCCAGGTTGTCAGCATGAAACAGAATGAGACCTACGATGCGAAAAAGTTGGCCAAAGACAAGCATGATCATGCGCTGTTTGTTGCCTTTGCCCCGACTGACGACCCGCAGATCGCAATTTCCGTCATCGTTGAGCATGGCGGTCATGGCGGCTCGACCGCGGCGCCGATCGCACGCCGGATCATGGATGCATTCCTGCTCGAAGAGAGCATCGAAACCGAACAGCAGGTGAGCAGCGAAAAAGAAGCCGAAGAGGAGAATTCTGAAGGAGAAAACACTGAAGAGGAGAACCTCCAACAAAGGAGTGATGCACAGCAGAACGGGGAGCGACAGGACGATGAGTGACAGCATACTCTCGATGCCAAAACATGTGAGCACCCCGCTGCTGCCGCGACTGCACATCGACCTCCCTCTTCTAACGGGCATTCTACTGCTGTGCGCCTTCGGGCTTGCCATGCTCTACAGCGCCAGCGACAGCGACATCGCAATGGTCAAACGTCAGCTCGTGAATATCGCGATAGCGCTTGTCATCATGTTTGCTATCGCCCAGCTTTCACCTGCGAAACTCAAGGCCATCTCGCCGTGGTTCTATCTTGCCGGGCTGGCGCTGCTGATCGCCGTGCTTGTCATGGGAGATATGGGCAAGGGCGCGCAGCGCTGGCTGCTGATCGGCGGCTTTCGTTTTCAACCCTCTGAAATCGTCAAGATAGCAGTACCGATGATGTGCGCCGGCTTTCTGGCATCCAGACCACAACCGGTCAAAGCCTGGCATCTGCTGGTTGCCTTTCTTCTGACCCTGATCCCTGCCGCACTGATCATCAAGCAGCCGGACCTCGGCACCGCGATACTGGTTACAGCTGCCGGAGTGTTTACGCTCTTTTTTGCGGGTTTAAGCTGGCGGCTGATTATCCTCATCGTCGCCATTGCTATTGCCGGCATCAGTGCCGTTCTTTTTGATCCGGATATTCTGGATGCTTTCATGCATCCCTATCAGAAACGCCGTGTACTGACGCTGATAGATCCGCAAAACGACCCTCTGGGAGCCGGTTATCATATTATTCAAGCGAGCATAGCCATCGGCTCCGGCGGCATGTTTGGAAAGGGCTGGCTCAATGGCACCCAGTGTCACCTCGATTTCCTGCCGGAACAGCACACTGACTTTATTTTTGCCGTGATTGCTGAAGAACTCGGCCTCGTTGGCATCATCATCATGATGCTGCTCTATCTCTTTATTATTCTGCGCGGACTCTATATCACAGCAATGTCAGACTCGGCTTATGGACGCCTGCTTGGCGGCTCCCTGACACTGGTTTTCTTTATCTATCTGCTGGTCAATACAGGCATGGTGACAGGAATTCTACCCGTCGTCGGCGTTCCCCTGCCATTGGTCAGCTACGGCGGCACCTCCATTATCACCATCATGGCGGGATTTGGCATCCTGATGTCAATACACACACATCGTGAACTCTCGAGGACAAGACAATCCGAAATCACCTCCTTTTTCGACTGATATCCAGGGAAGCTCTGACCAAGTCGCTCCGCGCCTCGACCAGAGTTCTCCTGCAAATTTTTCTACGGGGGAAGGGTCACCTTTCAGTGGTTTATATAGCGGGTGGTGGAGTTGTTATGCTGCTGGCTGTCACTGACAGTTATGCCCTTTCACAGCAGGAGCAGCAATTTGTCACACAGATGGTTGAGAAGCACCAGTTTGATTCTGCTCAACTGACGCGGCAGTTGCAGAAAGCCAAACACCGGCCATCTATCATCAAGGCGATGTCCCGCCCTGCCGAGGCAATGCCATGGTATAAGTACCGCAAAATTTTTCTCCAGCCGAAGCGCATCGAGGATGGTAAAAAATTCATGCGCAAATACCACAAGGAGCTGAAACAGGCACAGGAAACTTATGGAGTGCCAGCGCACATCATCACTGCCATTATCGGCGTCGAGACTCTCTATGGGAAGAATACCGGCAGCTATGCCGTTATGGAGGCACTGAAAACACTCGCCTTCGGCTACCCCAAACGGGCGAAATTTTTCCGCTCTGAACTGGAGCAATATCTGCTGATGGCGCGCGAAGAGGAACTCGAACCGCTGACCCCCAAAGGCTCCTATGCAGGCGCCATGGGCATGCCGCAATTCATGCCTTCAAGTTTTCGAGAATATGCTGTTGATTTCGACGGCAATGGCAAAAGAGACCTGTGGAACAGCCCTTCCGATGTGATCGGCAGTGTTGGCAACTACTTTTCGCGTCATGGCTGGAAAACCGGGGAAGCCATTGCCTTCAAACTCGAACGACAGCCCCGGGGCCTGCCGCTGGGCAGCAGACGCGGGCAGAAACCAAACGTCACTATCAGCAAAATCAGAAATTCAGGAGCAAACTTGCCGCCAGAGGTGAGTGCATTGGATAAAGCTGCAATCCTGGAGTATAAACAGAAAAATAAACAGGATTACTGGCTCGGTTTACACAATTTTTATGTCATCACACGATATAATCACAGCAACCTCTATGCGATGGCTGTTTATCAGCTTGCACAGGCAATCAATCAACAATCCACGCAATGATCATGATGAATACTATGGAAACTTTAATCATGTCGCCTCGACCTTCCACCGAACCCCCATCCCATGGACTTATTCAGAGATTCCCTATGCTTAGACTGCTCTTACCCGCCGCCATGTTTCTCTTTTCACTCGCTCCCGGCGCTTCGTTTGCCATCAAGGCGCCGACGGTCAATGCCAGCGGCTACCTGCTTGTGGATGTCGAAAGCGGACAAACGCTCAGTGAAAGTAATGCCGATGCCCGCCTCGAACCGGCCAGTCTGACCAAGATAATGACTGCGCACGTAGTCTTTTCCGAGCTCAAGGCTGGTCGCATCTCGCTTCAGGATATGGTCCTCATCAGCGAGAAGGCGTGGAAAATGCAGGGATCGAAAATGTTCATCGAGGTGAACAAGCAGGTCTCTGTTGAAGAGTTGTTGAAAGGCCTGATTATCCAGTCCGGAAATGATGCCGCTGTGGCCCTGGCCGAACATGTGGCGGGTTCTGAAGAGGCTTTTGCCGAACTCATGAACAAACATGCGGCGCAACTCGGTATGAACGGCACCAATTTTGTCAATGCATCGGGCATGCCGGACGAAAATCACTACACCACCCCACGCGACATCGCACTGGTGACAGAGTCGACCATTCTAGAGTTCCCGGAATTATACAAGTGGTACGCTGAGAAGGAGTACACCTTCAACAAGATTACGCAGCCAAACCGCAACCGCCTGCTGTGGCAGGATGAGACCGTCGATGGCGTCAAAACCGGACACACTGCAGCCGCAGGTTACTGCCTGGTCTCCTCTGCAAAGCGAGATGGAAATCGCCTGGTTGCTGTCGTCATGGGCACCAAAAGCGACTCGTCCCGTGTCGTAGAGTCGCGCAAGCTGATCAACTGGGGCTTTCGTTTTTTTGATACCACTACGCTTTTCAAGCGTGGAGACGAGCTCAAATCAGTCAGAATCTGGAAGGGCGAAGCGGACAACCTGAGCGTTGGCGCGGGTGATGACGTCGTCATCCGCTACCCGCGGGACATGAAAGATAAACTCTCGGCCAAGCTCTCTATTTCATCACCTCTTGAAGCGCCGGTCAGCAAGGGGCAGCAGATCGGCTCCATCAATATCATGCTGCAGGATGACAAACTCAAAATTGTCCCGCTGATTGCCCTCGAGGAGGTCAAGGAGGCAGGGATATTCGGCTGGCTGATGGATACCGTGCTGTTGTGGTTTGAGGAGTAGCAAATCCCCATGAGCATCGATGTTTATCTGAATGGTGAATTTCTCCCGGTTGAAGAGGCGAAAATCTCCGTGACCGACCGCGGCTTTCTGTTTGGCGACGGCGTCTATGAAGTGATTCCGGTCTACGGCGGGCATCTCTTCCAACTGCAGCATCATCTGCAGCGCCTGCACAACAGCCTACGCGGTATTGGTATGGTCAGCCCGCATACTGATGATGAATGGAAACAGATCCTGATGCGCCTGACCGCGCAACTTGGTGACTCCGACCAGGCTCTCTATCTGCAGGTGACACGCGGCTGCACCGATGTGCGCGACCATGCCTGGCCACAGGATATCGAACCGACCATCTACGCCAGGACAAAAATTCTCAAAACCCCGACCATAGAGGAGAAACGCCGGGGAATCCATGCCATTACCCTTGACGACCCCAGATGGGAACACTGCAGCATCAAGGCGATCACCCTGCTGGCAAATGTCATGGCGCGCCATGAGGCGGCAGATGCCGGAGCACAGGAGGCAATTCTCATTCGAGATGGCGCGGCGACCGAGGGAGCAGCCAGCAATCTCTTTATCGTCAAAGAGAAGCTGCTGATCACACCGCCGAAGAGCGACTCACTACTTCCCGGCATCACCCGGGAAATCGTCCTCGAGCTGGCGAAGCAACATGGCATTCCCTATGCCGAGGCAAGCATTTCAGCCGATGATCTGCAGAGTGCTGACGAGATCTGGATGAGCAGTTCCACCAAGGAGATTCTTCCTGTGCTGAAACTCAATGGCCAGAGGGTCGGCAACGGCGCCGCTGGTAAAATCTGGGAGGAGATGACTCTGCTTTATGAGAGTTGCAAGGATCGGCTCAGAAAGGGGGAACAGCTCTGATGAGCGATTTGAAAAGCGATGCCCCCGCAGAGATCATGCAGTTTCCCTGCGAAATTGCCGTCAAGGCGATGGGAAAGGCAGACACTGACTTTGAAACCATCGTGGTTGAGATCGTGCGCCGCCATGCGCCCGATCTTGGAGAGGGCAGCGTCAGCAGCAAGCCCAGCAGCAAGGGCAACTACCTCTCTGTCACTGTACGTGTCAATGCCGTCAGCAGGGCGCAAATGGATGCGCTCTATCAGGAGCTGAGCGCTCACAAAGCCGTGGCAATGGCTTTGTGAGGGATGAGTAGCGAGTGGTGAGTCGTGAGTGGTGAATGCCTGATCATTCGTCATCTTGGCAGGCAGGGTTACACCCGGGTGTGGCGGGGGATGCTGGATTTCACCACGCAGCGCACTGCCGGCAGCACCTCGGAAATCTGGATCGTGGAACACCCGCCGGTCTTCACACAGGGACAGGCGGGAAAAGCGGAACACCTGCTTGATGCCGGAGATATTCCTGTGGTACAGAGTGATCGCGGCGGACAGGTGACCTATCATGGTCCGGGGCAGCTGGTCTGCTATCTGCTGCTGGATCTGAAAGAGATCGGTATTGGCATCCGCTCGCTGGTCAATGGCATTGAGGAGGCAATCATTCAGCTGTTGAGCGAACAAGGCATCACCGCCACGCGCAAACCCGGGGCTCCGGGTGTCTATGTCAATGGGGAAAAGATTGCCGCCATCGGACTGCGCGTCAAAAAACAGTCTACCTATCACGGCCTCAGCCTCAATGTGAACATGGATCTGCAACCCTTCAGCCGCATCAACCCCTGCGGTTATCCCGGGCTGGCTGTTACCGACCTGGCAGCCCTCGGGATCGACACCGATGTGGTGAGTGTTGCAGACAAGCTGACAGCAAAGCTGGCGGGGATTTTAGGATATACTCTCATGGAAATTGCATAAGGCATTGTTCAAGTGCGTAGGCCGGAATCCATACCTACCAATCACCACCATTCCTGACATGACAGATAAACTCACCGCACCTTCACGATCCAGACCCGATACCCACCAACGCGGCGCCGACAAGGTTTCACGCATTCCGGTCAAGGTTGAAGCCACACAAAAACTGCTGCGCAAGCCTGCATGGATACGTGCAAAAGCGCCATCCGGAAAAGGCGTCATCCAGATTAAAAAGATCCTGCGCCGGCGCAAACTCAGTTCGGTCTGTGAAGAGGCCTCCTGCCCCAACCTGGGGGAGTGCTTCAGCCATGGCACAGCAACCTTTATGATCATGGGTGATATCTGCACCAGACGCTGCCCCTTCTGCGATGTCGCCCACGGCAAACCCTCTGCCCTCGATGCGGATGAGCCCCTGCAGCTGGCCCGGGCAATTGAAGAGATGAAACTCTCCTACGTGGTGATCACCTCGGTCGACCGGGATGACCTGCGCGATGGCGGAGCAGCGCATTATGCAGCCTGCATCGAGGCAATTCGCTCACTGACGCCGACAACAAAAATCGAGATCCTGGTTCCCGATTTCCGGGGACGTATGGATATCGCACTGGATATACTCAACTCTGCTCCGCCGGATATCTTCAACCATAATCTGGAAACCGTACCACGCCTCTACAAGCAGGCGCGTCCCGGTGCTGACTATCACTGGTCGCTGCAATTGATCAAAAAATTCAAGCGGCAGAACCCCTCTGTTGCAACCAAATCCGGTCTCATGGTGGGAATCGGTGAAGAGCTCGACGAGGTGCGTGCAGTGATCGATGACCTGCACCGGCACAGTTGTGACATGCTCACCATTGGCCAGTATCTGCAGCCGGGACGCGATCATCTCCCGGTGAAGCGTTTTGTTACGCCGCAGGAGTTTTCGCAGTTAGCGGCCCATGCCGAAGAACTGGGCTTCTCCAACGTCGCCAGCGGCCCCATGGTGCGCTCCTCCTACCATGCAGACCTGCAAGCGAAAGGATTGAGTAGCGAGTAGTGAGTAGCGAGGAAACTGACGACTGCAAACTTTTTTACGAACCCTGTCGATCTGTTTGTGCAACGGCAGAAGAGAGGCTTTGCACCTGGCTGTTTTTCAGATTACGTCGCAGGAACTTCATCACCTTGACCACGTATTTTTG
>DAOUQU010000133.1 GCA_030625445.1 Gammaproteobacteria bacterium | reverse complement strand
CACCGGAACGCCCAGCTCAAACACCTTTTGCGGAGCACAGGGCGCATCATCGCCAGTTACCGTTTCAGGACCGCCCGAGAGTATGACGCCGGCAGGATTCAGCGCATCGATGGCCTCTTCACAGTTGTCCCATGGCCAGATTTCACAATAGACGGCGGCTTCGCGCACCCGGCGCGCAATCAGCTGGGTGTATTGAGAACCAAAATCGATAATCAGAATGGAGTGCGCGTGAATATTTGTCATGCTGTCCTGCTGAAAATGTTGGGCAAAGAGTAGTCCCCTCTCCCCCGGGAGAGGGTTAGGGTGAGGGGGTATTTATCCTACTCAATCACGCCGGTAGTTTGGCGCTTCCTTAGTGATCGTCACATCATGCACATGCGACTCCTGCATGCCCGCGCTGGTAACGCGCACAAACTCAGGTTGACTGCGCATCTCTTCGATGGTGGCACAGCCTGTATAGCCCATGCTCGAACGAATACCGCCGTTGAGCTGGTCAATGACACTAAGCACCGGCCCCTTGTAGGGAACACGGCCCTCGATCCCTTCCGGAACCAGCTTGTCGGAATCCTTTGTGTCTTCCTGAAAATAGCGGTCTGAAGAGCCGCTCTTGCCGGACATTGCGCCGATCGAGCCCATACCGCGATAGGATTTATAGGAGCGCCCCTGGAAGATCTCAACCTCACCGGGGGATTCGTCGGTTCCGGCAAACAAACCGCCGATCATCACCGCATGCGCCCCCGCAGCCAGCACCTTGGCAATATCACCGGAGTAGCGCAGTCCGCCATCGGCGATCACAGGAACATCCGTCTCTTTCAGCGCCTCGGCGACATTCGAGACAGCCGTAATCTGCGGCACGCCGACTCCGGCGACGATGCGCGTGGTGCAGATCGAGCCCGGGCCGATGCCAACCTTGACCGCATCGGCGCCTGCTTCCGCAAGCGCCAACGCCGCCGCCCCGGTTGCAATATTTCCACCGATGACCTGGATCTGCGGGTAGTTGGACTTCACCCAGGCAACCCGCTCGAGCACGCCCCGGGAGTGCCCGTGCGCCGTATCGACGACAATTACATCGACGCCGGCTTCAACCAGTGCGGCAACCCGCTCCTCGGTGCCAACGCCAACTCCCACAGCTGCGCCAACACGCAGGCGCTCCTCGCTGTCGCGACAGGCATGGGGAAAATCCGTGGCTTTCTGGATATCCTTGACGGTGATCAAACCACGCAATTTAAAATCGCCGTTGACCACCAGCACCTTCTCGATTCTGTGCTTGTGCAGCAGCGCCTTAACCTCGTCGCGACTTGCGCCTTCCCTGACTGTCACCAGATCCTTTTTGCGGGTCATGATATTTTTTACAGGATCGCCTGGACGGGTTTCAAAACGCAGGTCGCGCCCGGTGACGATCCCCACCAGATCGGAACCGTCCACCACAGGGACACCGGAGATATGGTTGATGCGGGTTATCTCCATCACCTCGCCGATGGTGGTATTCGGAGAGACGGTGATCGGATCACGCACAACACCGCTTTCATACTTCTTGACTTTCAGCACCTCTGCCGCCTGCTCCTGCGGCGTCATGTTCTTGTGCACAATCCCCAGACCGCCTTCCAGCGCCAGGGTGATTGCCAGTTTTGCCTCGGTAACGGTATCCATCGCCGCAGAGACCAGCGGGATATTCAGGTCGATGCCCCGTGTCAGGCGGGTAGAGAGATTGACATCTTTGGGGAGTATGGCGGAGTGCGCCGGAAGAAGCAGAACATCGTCAAAAGTGAGTGCATCCTGGGCAATTCGCAACATTATGGGGGGCTCCGCTATCTATCTGAAAGTAACGGAGCATTATACCTATTTTCGGGTAAATACCAAACGCTGGCGCACCACTTCATAGAGCGCAACACCGGTTGCCACAGAGACGTTCAGGCTCTCGACGGTTCCGGACATCGGCAGGCTCACCAGCTGGTCACAATGCTCCCTGGTCAAACGGCGCATACCCTTCTCTTCACCGCCCATGACCAGCACAGTCGGTGTTTTCAGATCGATCTCATAGAGCGACTGCTGCGCCTCGCCCGCGGCGCCGATGATCCACACGCCGAATCGATCCGCCAGCATCTTCAGGGTTCTCGCCAGATTGGTCACCTGAATAAAGGGGAGTCTCTCTGCAGCGCCGCTGGCCACCTTGCAGGCAACCGGCGTAAGACCGACGCTGCGGTCTTTAGGTGCAATCACTGCATGCACGCCCGCAGCATCCGCCGTTCTCAAACAGGCGCCGAGATTGTGTGGATCCTGCACACCATCGAGCACCAGCAGCAGCAAGGGCCCATCCACCTTTTTCAGAATCCCGGGCAATTCCGCCTCGCTGGTTGCAGCAGGCGCTTTGGTGCGGATCAGAACCCCCTGGTGGTTGATATCCGGGGCCAGCTCGGAGAGCTGCTGTTTGGATATTTGTTGAAATGGAATGCGATGACTGCGCAACTCGGAGAGAATCTCCTTGATTCGCTTGTCATGACGACTGCTGTCGACCCACGCATCGGTGATCGATTCCGCGCCGTGACGCAGCACATTGCGTACGCTGTGGATGCCGCCGATCAGGCGCTCCTTGTCGTTTCCTTTAGCCGCGCTCATATCCTGATAAGCTTGCGTTTACCGCACAACATATCAACGGCGTCTTCTGCGTTTTCTGGGTTGCTTGTTCGACTGCTTGTCGGACTGTTTATTCGATTGCTTCGAAGGCTGTTGAGCGGATTGTTTCCCGGCTGGCTTATTGCCTTGTTGGCTGCCTTGTTTATTGCTGCGTTTGCGGGGGCGCTTTTTAGGACGACTCTTGTTGTCGCCGCCCTTGCCATCGTCAGGAAGCACAAAATCGATCTTGCGGTCATCGATGTTGACAGCGGCAATGCGGATGCGCAGCGGATCACCCAGACGATAGGTGATGCCGCTGCGCTCACCATTGAGACGATGTCCAATCGGATCAAAATGGAAATAGTCACGATCCAGCGCGGTGATATGCACCAGGCCATCGACGTAGATGTCATCCAGCATCACGAACAGGCCAAAACCTGTAACGCTGGTAATGATGCCATCGAACTCCTCGCCAACCTTGTCGACCAGGTACTCGCACTTGAGGGTATCCATCGCATCCCGGGTCGCCTCGTCGGCGCGCCGCTCGGTGGTTGAGCAGTGTTCTGCAATCCCCTGCAGTTCGGACACGCTATAGTGGAAATCCTTTGGCTTGCCACCCCTCCCCACATGCTTCAGAGCCCGATGCACCAGCAGGTCCGGATAGCGGCGAATCGGCGAGGTAAAGTGCGCATAGGCGTCGTATGAGAGCCCGAAATGACCGACATTTTCGGTGCTGTAGACAGCCTGTGACATAGAGCGCAGAAGTACGGTCTGGATCAACTCCCTGTCGGGGCGATCCTGCACACCGGCAAGCAGCTTCGAATAATCAGCGCCCGTCGGCTTGTCACCGCCGCCAAGTGTCAATCCCTGCTCACCGAGAAACTGGCGCAGGTCTGTGAGCTTGTCGATCGGCGGGCTTTCATGAATCCGATAGAGCGCCGGTATTTTCTTGCGCTGCAGCAAACCCGCCGTGGCGACGTTTGCCGCCAGCATGCACTCCTCAATAATCTTGTGCGCATCGTTGCGCACCACGGGGACGATATTTTCGATCTTGCCATCTTTGAATATGGCGCGTGTCTCGGTGGTCTCAAACTCGATGGTGCCGCGATTTTTACGCGCAACCACAAGCACCTTATAGAGTGCATAGAGCTCCTCGAGGTGCGGTACAAGGTCTGCATACTGCTTGCGCAGCTTGTTGTCGCCATCGACCAGCATGGCTGCGACCTTGTTGTAGGTAAGGCGCGCATGTGAATGCATCACCGCCTCAAAGAAACGCGAACGCACGATTTTGCCGTCGCAATTCAGCAGCATCTCGCACACCATGCAGAGGCGATCCACCTTTGGCTTCAGCGAGCAGAGACCGTTGGAGAGAATCTCCGGCAGCATCGGAATCACGCGATCCGGAAAATAGACCGAATTTCCCCGCACATAGCCCTCTTTGTCCAGGGGCTTGCCCGGTTTCACATAGTTCGAGACATCCGCAATGGCAACATAGAGCCGCCAGCCATTTTTTGTACGCTGACAATGGACCGCATCATCGAAATCACGCGCATCCTCACCGTCGATGGTCACCAGCGGCAGATGACGCAGATCCTCCCTCCCCTGCTTGTCCGCCTCGGAGACCTCTTCAGAGAACTCTCTGATCTGCTGCTCAACAGCCTCGGGCCACTCCACCGGAATCTCGTGGCTGAGGATAGCAACATCGGTCTCCATGCCTGCAGCCATGTGCTCGCCAAGCACCTCGACTACCTTGCCGACCGCCTGGGTGCGGCTGCTCGGCTGTACGATCAACTCGACAGAAACAATGTCACCCTCGGACGCGCCGCCCAGTTCACTGCCGGGAATGATAATCTCATGAGTGATGCGCTTGTTGTCGGCGCGCACGAAACCCACCTCGCTCTCGAGATGAATACGCCCGACGATGCGCGAGTGGGCCCGCTCCAGCACCTCAACAATGGCGCCCTCGCGACGTCCCCTGTTGTCGACCCCGGAGACACGCACCACCACCCGGTCGCCATGCAGCACCTGGCGCATCTCGCGCGGCAGCAGAAACAGATCATCTCCCCCCTCTTCAGGAGTAAGAAAACCAAAACCATCCTTATGCCCGATCACCCGACCGACGATCAGGTCCGTCTTGTTGATGACACAGAACCCGCCCTTGCGGTTGCGGATCACCTGGCCATCGCGCACCATGGCGCGCAAGCGGTAATCCAGCGCCTCGGACTGCTCTTCCGTTACCTGCAGATGAAAGACGAGCTTGTTAAAGCTGAGAGGACACCCCTCCTCATTGAGCGTCTGCATGATGAACTCCCGACTGGGAATCGGGTTGTCATACTTCTTTGCCTCCCGGGCCAGGTTGGGATCCTTGCGAGGTCTGCGTTGTTTTTGTTGTTTTCTCTTTGTCACAAATTTCTTCTATAATTAAGTTTCAGCTGCACATTGTACGTTGACAAGCGCTTAATGTCTCTGTAGAGTTCGCGCACCACCGAAAAAGGTGGCTCCGAACACCATGCCGAGGTGGCGGAATTGGTAGACGCGCTAGCTTCAGGTGCTAGTGAGCTTT
>DAOUQU010000250.1 GCA_030625445.1 Gammaproteobacteria bacterium | reverse complement strand
CATATTCAGCGCCTTCTCTTCGGCGCCGCCTTTCTCCAGCACGAATTGTTTGAAGATTCCCAGCGGCGGGTGAAACTGCAGTGCATTGGCGGTCATATAGGCAAGAAAGATGGTATTGCCCCTGGTTTTTTTCAGCACTTCGCTCTGCAGGCTCTCCAGCAGGCCGGCGTCGCCGCGGAGACACTGCAGATCAAAAAAGATACTCGCATACATCAGCGCCTTCGGCTGCGGATTGAAGATCCACCTGTCAAAATAGCTGCGCCACACTGCGAGGGGCTGACGCCACTTGGGATTGGTTGCCATCACATCGCCGGGGCAGTAGACATAGCCGCAGGCATTAAGACCATCGCACACCAGGTGGCTAAGTTTCTCAAAATAGTCGCCATGCAGCTTGGCATCATAATCATCGGAGAGGATCAGTGCATTATCCTGGTCAGTGTGCGCTGTCTGCTCATTGCGCGCCAGCGAGCCGGCGGAAATCCAGGCAAAGGGAATCGGCGCTTCGCCATACTTCTCTTCGGCCATGCGCACCAGCCGCTGTGTAATCGCCTCGCCGATAGAGCTGATGGCGTGTCCGATATCGTAGGCTGTCATGCTGCTGTCAACCAGTGTCGCCATGGTGCCGGGAAGCTGCTGGCTGAGCTGCTGCAGCTCTTCGAGCGTGTCGGCTCGATGAATTTCATTGATCAGGTAGATGGTGTTGTAACTCTGCTGGCGAATCAGATCCGTTGCGGTGATCATGCCGACGATCTTATGACCATCCATGACCGGCAGATGGCGGATATTGTGACGCGCCATGATCAGCAGAGCCTCGGCGCCAAGTGTGGATGCCGAAATTGTCATCGGCTCCGGTGTCATGATAATAGCGACAGGGTCGTCGAAGGACATTCTGTTGGCTGTCACCTTGGTGCAGAAGGCGCGGTCAGTGAGAATGCCACACAGCTTTCCGTGATCCATCACCAGCATCGCGGTGACTGTTGCGGTTTTCATCTTCTGCGCCGCATCCTCGATGGTTGCTGTCTGCTCGATCATCTGCGGCGTGCCATGGGTCAGATCACAGACATGGGTGGCGATGAGCGTATTGCTCTGCTTGTCCTGGATCTCCTGGATCGCATTGCGCAGACGGATCGGATTTTTCTTCGAGAAAAACAGCCGCACGGATTCATGCAGATCGATGAGGGCATGGAAGGTCTCGACCGGGAGCTGGTAGAGCAGGGTATCCTCGATCGCCGTGACAGACAAAATCACATCGCCGCCGCGAAACAGTGAGCGAAAGCCAAACCAGCTCTCCTCCCCCAGCTGATCATAGAGTTCATCATCCGCAGTCCTGATCTCGACGGCACCGGAGCGGATCAGATAGAGCGAGCGATTGATATCACCCGGCTTCAGAATCTGCGAGCCGCGACGTGCATAGCTGATCTCCAGAGTGCCGGTGATCTGGTCCAGACACTCCTCATCCAGCTTGTCCAGCGGAGCACAGCGGCTCAGGTAATCCCGAATTTCGAGTTGTTCGATTTCCATTGGTTGTGTAATCCCAATAACTTCAAAATTTTAACCACAGATGCACACAGATAAACACAGATGAAAAAGGTGCAAAAATATCTGTGTGTATCTGTGGTTCATTATATTTTCTGTTGTTTTTATCGTTCATCTGTGGATGCAAAACCCCGTCATTCCGGCATGTTTTTAGCCGGAATCCAGGCTTTGCAGAGGCTCATTAAAGGCATGATATGGAGAAATGAATGCCCTCCTGTTATAGCAGATCAGGATACAAGTCACGCCATCCCGGATTCATCTCCTCAATCACCTTGATTTTTCATGCACGTTTCCAGTTTTTGATGTTTTTCTCACGCAGGATAGCTGATTCCATCGTGTCGTGTATCTCATACCAAACCAAAGTATGTATTCCATATTTACTGGTAAAGCCCTTGACAAAATTACTCCTATGTTCCCAAATACGCTTTAGCAAGTTGGATGTCACTCCCGTGTAAATTGTTCCATTTCTTTTGCTGGCTAATAGATATACGCATGGCTGTTTTTCCATAATCACCTCCCTGCCATCATCCCTGGATTCCGGCTAAAAACATGCCGGAATGACGAGGTCATATCTGTGGTTGATTCTTTTCCTACATTGTCACCGGCGCTTCGGCATAGTAGAGCCCTTTGTCTGTTGACACCACCAGGCGCAGGTAGGGGAATATCGTCGGTGGCATCTGAATGCTGATGTGCCAGTGTTGCCGGTCGTCTGTAGAAACCATGCTCACAGGCGCTGACTCGTCATCGATGTCTGTAAGGGCGATGGCGACTCCCTTGAGCACCTGTTCGGAGGTGACACGGATGGTATTGCTGCCGTTGTCGAGCCGTTCCTCAAGGATCACGGAAAGCTGCAGATCATCATTGCTGAAAAGGCAGCTGTTATTGCTGAAATCACAGCGCTCGTTGACGGCATGCAGCTGGTAGAGGGCGTTGTCCGGCGGATCCTCTTGTGCATAGTAGTCCATGGCGATAAAACCACCGATGAGCAAAAATGGCGCGATAAATATGGCGGTCTTGAGTTGCGGGTTTAATGTTTTCATGCAGATTCCAATTTCAATCATGACTCTCGCAAAGACGCAAAGCTTCCGCATCCCTGCTCACGCCCCTGACCTACATCCATGTAGGCCAAGCCCGCCAAGAAAACCCTTTGCGTCTTTGCGAGAGATTAAGAGGGCTTTCATGCCTGGTCAGTCTGAGATAGGTTACAAGGTTACAATGAAAAAGGCTCCGAAAGGGAGCCTTTTTCCAGTCAGGTGAAAATCACCATTTAGTGGTCGACGGAAGCACCAGCTCCGGCAGGAACACGGATGTGCTCGACCATGTGCTGGATATGCTCGGGAGGCGCTGCAGTGACTCTGGAGACAGCGAATGCCACGGCAAAGTTGACCAGCGCGCCGATGGCGCCAAAGGCATTCGGCGTGATGCCGAAGAACCAGTTTGGCTGCATACCGCCA
>DAOUQU010000101.1 GCA_030625445.1 Gammaproteobacteria bacterium | reverse complement strand
GAGATGTGGGATGCGCCTTTTGCCAATGGCAAGACCTACAAGGATTGCTTTGCGGACGGCCCGGGCATCGCCCACAAATATCCTCACTGGGATAAAGAGAAGGCGATGGTGATGACCCTGCCGCTGGCGCTGAACCAGTGCCGCGAGAGTCAGGGCGAAAAGCCGCTGAAGTACAAGAAGGGGAGTATCAACAACATTCTCTCCTATATCGCTTTTGAATCACGTGGTCAGGTGACTGATGTCGTGATTCCGGAGGACGACCCGCGCGCACTGGAGGCCTATGAAAAGGGCAAGAAGTTCTACTACACGCGCCGCGGTCAACTCAACTTCTCTTGTGCAAACTGCCATGTGCAGAATCCCGGCATGAAGATTCGTTCCGATATGCTCAGCCCGGCGCTTGGACAGACGACGCATTTCCCTGTCTACCGTTCAAAATGGGGAACCGTTGGCACCCTGCATCGTCGTTTTACCGGCTGCAACAAACAGGTGCGGGCTAAGCCGTTCAAGGCGCAAGGCGAAGAGTATCGAAATCTCGAATACTTCCTCACCTACATGAGTAACGGTCTGACCCTGAACGGTCCTGGCGCACGCAAGTAAATGGTTGTTCGATGATCAAAACAGGAGAAAAAATGATGAATATGAAGAAACTGGCTGCTATGCTGTGTCTCGGTGCCATAGTTGCGATTGCAGGCCAATCTGTGATTGCTGCAGAGAAAAAAGCGGCGCCGAAAGTTGAAGCTACCGACAAATCTGCTGCCAAGAGCAGTGAAAGCAGTGGCGACAAGGCGGCAGCGGAGTCAGCCATTGCAGCTGCCGAGAGCGCGAGAAAAAAAGCGGCCAGCATTGATGGCGAGTGGCGTGATACCGGCAAGATGATCAAAAAGGCGCAGGCTGCATTGAAAGCAGGTGATTTTGCCAAGGCGACCAAGCTTGCAAAAAAAGCCGAGAAGCAGGGCAAGCTGGGTTACGAGCAGGCGCAGGCTCAACAGACGTTGAAAATGCCCTCCTACCTGAAATATTGATACGTCGATATTGACACATCGATAAAGATAATAAAATCGAACAAGAGGATCAAGAGTATGAACTTAAAAAATAGAGTATCAGGTTTCACCCTGGTTGCCGGGATGATGCTGTCGGGAGTGTCGATTGCAGATCATGGCGGCAAGATCACTGCATCGCTGCACTCGGTTGATGTCGTGCATAACGGACAACAGGTACAGATTTCCCGGACTGCGGATCATGATGCGGTCATCCCGAAGGAGTTCTCGAAAGTCGGTCGCAGGTGCCCCCCTTTCTGCCTGCAGCCCATGCATGTTGCAGAGGGTGTTGAAACTGTCGGAGAACTCGATGTGCTGGGCTACCTCAAGCGCGCCAGCAGCGGCGATCGCACCGTGATGGTGGTTGATTCGCGTACGCCTGAATGGGTCATGCGCGGAACTATTCCCGGCTCTGTCAACATTCCATGGAACCAGATCAATCACGACGTTGAGGGAACCTTTGCAGTCGAGGCGGAAGCGGCGACCCTGGATGATATCCTGACAAATCAGTTTGGCGTCAAAGTCACCGATGGCAAGCGTGATTTCCGCAATGCCAAGACCCTGGTGCTTTACTGCAACGGCAACTGGTGTCCGCAGTCAGCAATCAACATCAAGACACTGCTCAAGCTCGGCTATCCCGCCTATAAATTGAAGTGGTACAGGGGCGGTATGCAGGCATGGGTCAGCTCCGGTCTGACCATCTACAGGCGCTGAAACTCCAAGGCAACGACTCCCGGGGTGGGCTTCGCCCATCTTGGGTTTTTGTAAGTAATTAGCCACAGATAACACGAATCATCACGGATGAAAGAGAAGTAATATCTGTGTTTATCTGTTTCTCTCGCCAAGACGCCAAGACCGCAAAGGTTTTTCTTGGCGAGCTTTGCGCCTTCGCCTGCATGGATGCAGGTGAGGGGCGTGAGCAGGACGCGGAAGCTTTGCGAGAGTCATCATTGAAATTTGCCTTATTTGTAAAGATGTTGGCCACTCAAGGATTGCTAGTGGATGCGGGCAGTGATTGTTCCCTACAATCTTACTGCACTTACTCCATCCGTGGAGGACGCAAAACGACGCCTTATCCCCCCTGCAAACTGGCATGCACCCAATACGAACAAACTACTACTGACAGGAAAACACCAGAATGACTATTTCACGGCGTGAATTTGTAAAACTGATGGGTCTTGCCGGCGCAGCCGGAATGATGCCGGGCTCCATCTTCGCAGCAGCAAAACAGCCATCGAATCTCTACGAGGTTCCAAAATTCGGCAATGTCAGCCTGCTCCACTTTACTGACTGCCATGCCCAGCTGAACCCGGTTTATTTCCGCGAACCCAATGTCAACCTGGGTTTTGGCTACGGTCTCGGCAAGGCTCCCCATATTGTTGGTGATGCAATGCTGCAGCATTTCAATATCAAGCCGGGCAGCATCGAGGCGCACGCTTTCACATTTCTCAACTTTGACGAGGGTGCCAATCAATTTGGAAAGATTGGCGGTTTTGCGCACCTCAGCACGCTGATCAATCAACTGCGTGATGCACGCGGCCCCGGCAACTCTCTGCTGCTCGACGGTGGTGACACCTGGCAGGGCTCTGGCACCTCCTACTATACCCGCGGCAAAGATATGGTCGGCGCATGCAATCGCCTCGGCGTCGATGTCATGACCGGTCACTGGGAGTTCACCTATCTGGACAAAGAGGTGATCTCCAATGTCAACGACTTCAAGGGCGATTTTGTCGCGCAGAATGTCGGCGTCAATGAAGAGGCGCTGTTTGATTACAAATTTGCCGACTTTGAAGACTTTAATGAAGACGAAGGGCTGGCGTTCAAACCCTACACCATGAAGACGGTGGGTGGCGCCAGAGTCGCAGTGATCGGTCAGGCATTTCCCTACACGCCGATCGCCAATCCCAGCCGTTTTATCCCAGACTGGACCTTCGGCATCCAGGATGAATCGATGCAGAATATCGTCGATATGGTGCGCGACACCGAGAAACCTGATGTCGTCATCGTCCTCTCGCACAACGGTATGGATGTCGATATCAAGATGGCCTCGCGTGTCAGCGGCATCGACGCCATCTTCGGCGGACACACGCATGACGGCATGCCTGCGCCGACCATTGTCAACAATAAGGGTGGCAAGACACTGGTCACCAATGCCGGATCCAACGGCAAGTTCCTCGGTGTCATGGATCTCGATGTCAAGGATGGCAAGGTGCGTGACTTCAAATATCGCCTGCTGCCGGTGTTCTCGAACATGCTCGAGGCCGACAAGGAGATGCAGTCCTATATCGACGAGGTGCGCAAGCCCTACAAGGCGGAGCTCGATGAGGAGCTGGCTGTTGCAGAAGAGACCCTGTTTCGCCGCGGCAATTTCAACGGCACCTTCGACCAGGTGATCTGTGATGCACTGATCAAAGTGAATGATGCACAGATCTCCCTGTCACCGGGCTTTCGCTGGGGAACAACGGTGCTGCCAGGGCAGAAGATCACCATGGATCATGTCATGGACCAAACCTGCATCACCTATCCCGAGACCTATCGCCGCGAGATGAAAGGTTCAGAGATCAAGGCCATTCTCGAAGATGTGTGTGACAATCTCTTCAATGCCGACCCCTACTACCAGCAGGGTGGGGACATGGTGCGTCTCGGCGGCCTCGACTACGTCTGCGATCCCACGGCAGGCATGGGAAAACGCATTCAGAATATGACCCTGGATGATGGCACGGCTATCGAAGCTGATAAAGGCTACATGGTGGCCGGCTGGGCAACTGTGGGTTCCAAATCTCCCGGACGTCCGATCTGGGAAGTAGTTGCAGATTATCTGCGCGACCAGAAGAGCATCAAGATCGACAAACTCAACACTCCCAAACTGGTCAATGTAAAAGGCAACCCCGGCATCGATGCTTACGTGAAAGGGTAGGGAGAAACTCTTTTACACGCTTTCTCACGCTCCTGCGTGGGAAAGCAGACCCGGTTTCGAGAATAGCTCATCTCGAGAACAGGCTGTTATTCGTGTAATATGCCGAATCATTTGATCAATTTCCGCAATGTCATTTGTATCTGCATATTATGAGCATACTCTCTCTGCTGTTCTCCGTTAAAGGGCGCATCAACCGGAAACAGTACTGGCTGGCTCTGCTGGGGGTGTTGCTGCTGGTATGGATATTGTTCGAGCTGGGGTTGCGTGAGCTGACCCTGATCCCCCTGGTTTCCATTATTGCGCTGCAGGCCAAACGCTGTCGTGACATCGGCTGGTCTCCGTGGCTCTCTCTGATCGCATTGATACCAGTGATCGATGTTGCCTTTATGATTGTCGTTGGTATTCCAAAATCACGCATCCTTTATCAGGGGTATGGGTTCCATGGAGCGTCTCATGCCCTGAACAGCAAGAGATTTAGAATCATACAGTGCGCCGATTGCCGGACTAAAATTAGAGTTGTCTTTCCCCCGCCCGCAGGAGTTGGTAAGTGCCCGCTCTGTCAACACCGATTTTTTTTAAAAGCAGATGAATATGGTAATCTGACCGTTTATTCGCAGGGTGGTGCTGGCTATCGTGACAGTGATTCAAATGAAATTGCGACCTCTGACGAGGCCTTCAGAATATTGGGGATCGAGGGGAGTCCGGATCAGTCTGCGATCAGGAAAGCCTACAAGGAGAAGATGAGCCAGTATCATCCCGACAAGGTCTCTCAACTGGGCGTTGAAATCCGTGAGCTGGCGGACCGGAAGGCGAAGCAGATCAACAAGGCCTATCGTTTTTTACGTCATATCAACTCATCCAATCGAGACAATTATGGTGGCTAAATCCTACATGCTGTTACTGGCGCTGAGTCTGCTGCTGATAGAGTCAACGGCAGTGGCGCAAAGCTGCCAATCCCAGCGTGTGAAACTGCAGATGCTGGGAACAGGCGGCCCCGAACTGCTCAATGAGCGCGCCTCCACAGGCTACCTGATCTGGCTGGACGACAAGGCGCGCATCATCGTCGATGCGGGGCCCGGCAGTCTGCAGCGATTCAAACAAAGTGGCGCCAAATATGAAGATATCAGGGCGATCTTTTTCACCCACTTCCATGTCGATCACAGTGCCGACCTGGCCGCCTACGTGAAAGGGGGGTTCTTCAGCGAGCGCAACGTCAATCTGCCGCTCTATGGCCCGAGCGGTGATACCTTTATTTTGTCGGCTGATGATTTTGTTAAAAAGCTGTTCAGTGCAACAGAGGGTGTTTATCCCTACCTGAATCCCACTATCGACCCGCAGGCAAACAGCGAATACAAGCTGCAACCGCATACCATCCAGTGGTCCTACCAGAAGTTGGATGCCATACAAATCTATGAGGATAATGATTTCAAAGTGACCACTGTCTCTGTCCACCATGGTCCTTTTCCGGCGCTTGCCTATCGTGTCGAGGTTGCCGGTTGTGTCATCAGCTTCAGCGGAGATATGAGCGGACGTCTCAATACCATGCCTGACCTCGCTATGGGGTCTGATCTGCTGGTTGCACACAACGCCATCCCCGAGGATGCCACAGGCGTACCACAGCTACTGCATATGAAACCCGGCACTATCGGCAAAATAGCAGGAGAGGCGAAAGTCAAAAAGCTGTTGCTCACACATATGATGCAACGCAGCATCAATCGTCAGGATGAGAGCGTCAATCTGATACGCAAAAATTACCAGGGGCCGATTATCTTTCCTCATGACCTGGAGAGTTTTCACCCATAAACCGGCAGCAGTATGACTCGAATCTGGAAACCGAGCTCTGATCAGCCTATAATCTGCACGAACATTTTAAGGACTTACAGAAATAGAGCTGTATTTGCGTTGTATGTAGCCATCTCCACCTCCAACCTGTTCTTGATTCCTACGCTTTAGGGCTTGTCCATAAATAACTTACCGATATCACGCAGCAATGTTGTTCGTAATCAAGGCGCAGCAAGGGGCGCATAGCAGGGTTATGTAACTCTTGCTGAAACGCAGAAGACGGACAACAGGGCAAGCAGGATCGGTAAGTTATTTTTGGACAACCACTTAGGTCAATGCTCCGATTATGGGCCCTGGAGGCTCTACCCTGTCCCCGACTTTTTGCGTGCCGGGAGCGTTATGACCATCTTGTTCCTGATCGGCATGATGAACCTTATTTTTTGAGACTGAAAATTATGAGACTGGTATTCAATAAATTATCGTATGTTGTGTTGGCTGCGCTCTTCCTACCCGGTCTTGCGCTGGCGGAAGAAGCTGCTCACCAGCCCCTGGATCTGACCGCAAGCGGTGTCGGCATCGCAGCCCTCATCATCTTCCTGGTCGCCTACCTGCTGGTGATGGCCGAGGAGTT
>DAOUQU010000153.1 GCA_030625445.1 Gammaproteobacteria bacterium | reverse complement strand
TAAAAATTCGTCGCTGACTTCAAACTCTTTATCGACCAGCGCATTGCCGATGCCGTAGACGTGGTATTTCATGAGGGAGTTGTTTTCGAGGAGTAATGTAACCGCGCATTTTAGCTGAAATCAGGATGAGATGTCTGTGTGTTTTTCAGCACTCTTTGTCGAGGAAATCAGAACTGATCTTCTCCATATGCTGCGGCTTTGGCGAAAACTCCTGCCAGTGTTGCAGGTAGCTTGTTGCTGTGACCGGGTGAAGTTGCTGCGGGGCAATATCGGCAAGCGGTTTTAGCACGAAGGCGTAGTCAAGGATATCCTCCCTGGGGAGTTCTTTTCCGCAAACCGAGATGATCTGGTCGCCGTAGGTGAGCAGGTCGATATCGATGCTTCTGGAGCTGAATTTCTGCTCTCCGCGTATGCGTCCAAGATCATCTTCGATGCGGTAGAGGAGGGCGATCAACTCCTCGGGATTCTGTTCGGTTTCAAAACCTGCGATCAGATTGTAGAAGTCAGGTCCGCTGAAACCCTCTGCATCCGATTCGTAGACAGGTGAGATCAGCGCCTCACCCAGATGTTCTCTAAGCCGGCGCATGGCCATGCAGAGATGATGCTTCCTCTGCTGGTTGCTGCCCAGGCTTAACCAGATTTGCGGCATCTTCAGGAACTAACTGAGCATTTGTGGAACGATGGCATCCATATCGGTTGCCTTGATGCCAAGCTGCTGCAGACCATTGTGTGTGCAGACGGAAGGCTGTTGCAGTGAGTTGTAGTTATCCATGGTAAAGGGCTTGCCGGGCATCACACCGAGGATTTTTGCCTGCAGGCGTGACATGGCATCTCCCAGCCCGATGACGCTTTTATGAAGCCCCTTGATTTGTGCAACATATTCAACGATTTCCCGCAGTGTCAATGTGCGTGGACCGCACAGCTCGTAACTCTTGCCAAAGGTGGATGCATCCGTCAGCGCCTGGAGAAAGGCAGCTGTTACATCACCCACATAGACCGGAGAGAATTTTGCATCTGCACAGGCAAGCGGCAGGGGGCCGGGTATCATCAACAGTTGTGAAAAGCGGTTGATGAAGCTGTCATTGTCGCCAAAGATGACCGAAGGACGGAAAGTTGTCACCTTGAGTGATCCGGTGTTCGGCGAGAGCATGAGGTTTTCACCCTTGCCTTTACTCTTCAGATAGTTGCTGGCGCCATCGGCTTCGTCGGCATTGAGCGCGCTCATATGCAACAGTCGTTTGACGCCGCTTTGCAGAGCAGCCTCCATGATCTTCCTGGGGGCTTCGACATGGATCTCCTCGAAGCTGCAACTCTGGCTTTCGTTGAGAATGCCGAGCAGGTTGATGACCGCGTCGCAGCCGGAGAAGTGGCTCTTCAGTGATTCGATGTCGAATTTTCCGAGCGTTGTCAGTTCACAGCCCTGCTGTACTTCAAGGTTCCTGTAACGATGGGGACGGCGTGCAGGTATTCGACACGCGATTCCCGCATTGGCCAGTTTGGAAATGAGATGGTGGCCAACAAAGCCGGTGCCGCCAATGATACATACTTTTTTGATGTTCATGGATATCTGCTGACTCCTCCGGGAGTAAAATTTGCGTATCAGTTACCTGTTGCTGTGCTGCGGTGGTTTTTTGCGTTTTTGCTTCTCATAGCTTTCCGGCTTCTCTTTTGAACCGGAGCGCTTGGATTTTTTGTCTGAGCGGGATGGGAAGCTGGTGCGCTGATAGAGGTAAAGCGTGCCGTTGCTGTCGCGCAGCGCCAGCAGGTTGCCCCTGAGCCCATATTCAAAGCGGGAGATCTGACCGCTTTCAGGCATGCCGACATAGATCAGCTGCTTTCCAACCAGCAGACGCGCATCGTGGTATTCCCCCTGATTGTAGAAACGCACCCAGCCATCCATGATCCACAGGCCATCGCCGGATTTTCCTTTCCAGCGACCCTCGACACGCAGCTCCGGTGCGATGGGTTTGGTGCCAATCGCAGATTCAAACGGATAGTTCTCATCACCAAAGGGGGATTCGATCGACCTGTAATTTCGGCGCGTACTCCCGTCTCTAAGGGTCTCCCGGGGCCGCATGGCATCCAGCATCGTCTGCATTCCGGTGACGAACGGGGATTCAATGGTTCGATACTCTGCTTTGGCAGCATTGCTGATGAGAAGCAGTGACAAGAGGAGAAGTGTTGTTTTCATCGGGTTCCGTACGTCATATCATCAAATTCCAAGAATACAATAGATGCTTTTTTGAGAGATGTACAGATGCATTTTTCACTTTTTAACCACGGAACACACGGACGACACGGAATCATTTCTATTTTCGTTTTCCGTGTATTCAGCGAGTTCCGTGGTCTGTATTGTTCATCTGTGGTTAAACACTCTTTTCAACTCAACTTACTGAGGAATAACGCCAAGTCTGTCACTGATTTTCATTTGTTCAACGCCGAGACGCATGTCGTAGATGGTGGCGTAGGTCATGACGTGTTTGACATATTTTCGGGTCTCCCCATAAGGGATCAGCTCTACCCAGATGTCAGCTGGAAGCGGCTTGCCATCGGATCGATGATTAAGCCATTTTTTGACGGCTCCGGGGCCTGCGTTATAAGCAGCTGTCGAGAGCGTCATGTTGTTGCCGAATTTCTCCATCATCATCCCCAGATAGCCTGTGCCCAGCGCAATATTGGTTGCCGGGTTGCCGAGGTCGTCGACGGAAGGTCTCTTCATCTCATGATGATGTGCAACCTGGCGTGCTGTAGCCGGCAGCAACTGCATCAGACCATGCGCGCCCGCAGTGGATTTGATCTCCGCCATGAAGGCGCTCTCCTGGCGTAGAATGGCAAAGGCCCAGGAGGCGTCGATGCCGCGTTGCCGGGCATATTTTTCAACCAGCTCGCGGTGTTCGAGCGGAAAACGCATCTCCAGATCATCCCAGGAATCGGCTTTGGCGAGCGTGAAAATGGCGCGGTCGAGCATTCCCCACTCGTTAAAAACGACTGCGGCTGTCTGCATTGCGGGTTTGTCCAGCTGTTGCATCTGCTGGCGCCACTCACGTCGCAAATCAACATTGCGCCCTAACTGTTGCAACTCACGCATACGCAGCATCGCCGGATCTGTTTTCATGCGGCTGGTTTCAGTGTTGCCTGCCGCTATTTCCTCGTGTGCAAATTTGTAGGAAGCCGGTATATGATCACTGGCCAGGTAGGCGTAGAAGCTGCGATCTCTTGCAACCTTGTTGAAGAGAGCTGCAGCAGCTGTTTTATAGCCATTTTGTTCAAGCGCCCGCGCTTTCCAGTATCGCCATAGCTGCTGCCGTCGAAGCTCATCAGGCATTGCATCGATCCAGCTGAGCAGCTGCTTCCAATCCTGACGCAGCAGTGCTGCACGCAGGCGCGCCTGCAGCAGCTCGGGATGGTTTAAGCAGGTTCCGGTGTTGAGATAAAATGAGTAGACGCTTTTACCCGCTTCAGTGTAGAGGGCCTGCGCCAGGCCCTGGTCGATTACGCATCGATCATCAGCAGAAAAATCACTCTTTTTCAGCAACTGCTTCCAGCGGGAGAGCGCCTTTTCAGGGCTTTTGTTTCCCAGACGCCGGAGACCATAGCCGATGATTTCAGCCTTGAACGGGTGACTTCCCGAGAGTGAGGAGAGGGCTTTAGCCGGATTACTGCGCATATTGATCCAGCGATTGAGCCATTTTTTATCCGCTGCAGAGAGATATTTTCCTAAATGTCCGGCAAGTTTGATATGACCGGATTGCATCGCCAGTTCGATGCGTTGCCATACTAGACTGCTCTCCATGTTGCCGGCTTTACGCCAGCTTTCGAAAACGCTGTCACAGGCCTTGGGAAGCGAATCTCCATGCAGCCATACCTCTTCGGTATGTGAATATGCAAGATCACTGTTATCGGTATGGATCAGTGCATCGAGGACGAGACAGCGGAGTTTGTCGCTGTCGTCGCGTTTATCATAATTTTTGATGAACTCCTCCCAACGCCCCTCCGAAGCGAGCCTGCTGAGCCAGCGCCCACGCAGCAGATAGGCTGGACCACTGCCGGAGTAGTTCGTCAGGAATTTGGAAACCTCGCTGGAGGAGGCAGTATCGAGGCGTTTTTTTAGCTCTTTGTATTCAAGGTAGGGATAGAGGGGGTAATCTTTGAGCCCCGGTTTGAGCGAGTGATAAAGCCCCAGGTCGCCGCGGTTATAGGCCTGTTCCGCTGCAAGAAAGTTACTGCGCTGGGAGGTGGCGGCAGTTGCCGGATTGAGAGCCATGAGAGCCAGCAGCAGTGGGTAAAAGAGGTTGTGCATGAATGGTCCAGTGCTGTGAACAATCAAACCACGAACAACACGAAAAAATACGAGCACTTGTTTTGTTTCTTTTCGTGCTTTTCGTGACTTTCGTGGTAAAAATAAGGTTGGTTGCCGAATTCATGGTGCAATGCGCTTCGCTTATTGTCACCCTACGACTCATTACTCCTCAGCTCTGTAGGGCGGTATAAGCGGAGCGCATCCCGCCATGACGCCGGTCGTGTGTTGAATTATTGCCGGTGCGTATCATCTCTGCGATATTCACCTTCGATGATGTAGTGCTCCTGTTTGCTGCTCTGCATATCGATATTGACGGCGGTCATGTTACCACGGCGTTTCAGCCAGTTGAGGATCAGCCAGCGTCTCAGTGGTGGGATCAGCAGCAGGAAGCCG
>DAOUQU010000014.1 GCA_030625445.1 Gammaproteobacteria bacterium | reverse complement strand
CTGTCCTCCATGCCGTGGATCATGCCGCGGCGACTGTTCAAATCGCCGATGACATCACCCATATTCGCCTCGGGTGTGACCACCTCAACCTTCATGACCGGTTCAAGAATAACCGGGTCAGCGCTGCGCGCCCCCTCCCTGAAGCCCATCGATCCAGCGATCTTGAATGCCATCTCCGAGGAGTCGACATCATGATAGGAGCCGTCATAAAGAGTGACCTTTACATCAACAACCGGATAACCAGCGTTGATTCCACCCTTCATCGCCTCCTGAATCCCTTTGTCGACAGCCGGGATAAACTCCCTGGGAACGACCCCGCCAACGATATCGTTGACGAACTCATAGCCACTGCCTGACTCCTGCGGCTCGATCTTCAGGTAGACATGGCCATACTGACCGCGGCCACCTGTCTGGCGAACAAACTTCCCTTCCTGCTCGACCGTCTTGCGAATCGTTTCACGGTAGGCGACCTGAGGGGCGCCAACATTCGCCTCGACATCAAACTCGCGCTTCATGCGATCGACGATAATCTCCAGGTGCAGTTCACCCATGCCGGAAATAATGGTCTGCCCTGACTCTTCATCCGTATGCACGCGAAAGGATGGATCCTCCTGCGCCAGCTTGGACAGCGCTACGCCCATCTTATCCTGATCCGCCTGCGTCCTGGGTTCTACAGCAACCGAAATAACCGGCTCCGGGAACTCCATGCGTTCAAGCGTAATAATCTCTTTCAGATCGCACAGCGTGTCGCCGGTGGTGACATCCTTGAGTCCGACTGCTGCCGCAATGTCACCGGCGCGCACCTCTTTGATCTCTTCACGCGAGTTGGCATGCATCTGCAAGATACGTCCAATACGCTCTTTTTTACTCTTCACCGGATTGTATACAAATTCACCGGATTTCAGGACCCCGGAGTAGACACGGAAAAAAGTCAGCGTGCCGACAAAGGGATCTGTCGCAATTTTAAATGCCAGTGCTGCAAATGGCGCATCATCCGATGCCGGCCGTTCCGCTTCACTCTCATCCTTGTCATCAAGATGCCCTTTGATCGCCGCCACATCGCTCGGCGCAGGCAGATATTCAATGATCGCATCCAGCAGCGCCTGAACTCCCTTGTTCTTGAATGCGGAGCCGCAGAACACCGGTGTAATTTCATTGGCGAGCGTACGCAATCGTATACCCAGCTTGATCTCATCGTTGTTCAGCTCACCTGTTTCCAGGTACTTCTCCATGAGCTCGTCGGTTGCTTCAGCAGCGGCTTCGATCATCGATTCCCGCATCTGTTCGCACTGTTCGACAAGCTCCTGCGGGATGTCGTGCTCTTCGAACCGAACTCCCATATCCTCTTCATCCCAGAAGATAGCTTTCATCTTAATTAGATCGACGACGCCGACAAAATCCTCTTCGGCGCCGACATTCATCTGCATGGCAACCGGAGTTGCGCCAAGACGATCTTTCACCTGCTCGACGACGCGCAGGAAATCCGCTCCCATGCGATCCATCTTGTTGACGAAGCCGATCCGCGGTACGCCATATTTGTTCGCCTGCCGCCACACAGTCTCCGACTGGGGCTCAACTCCGCCAACAGCGCAAAAGACCGCGCATGCACCATCCAGAACCCGCAGCGAACGCTCTACCTCGATGGTAAAGTCAACGTGTCCCGGCGTATCGATGATATTGATACGATGCTGCGGAAACTGCTTCTCCATGCCGCTCCAGAAACAGGTTGTTGCAGCAGAGGTGATGGTAATACCCCGCTCCTGCTCCTGCTCCATCCAGTCCATGGTTGCAGCGCCGTCATGCACCTCACCGATTTTGTGCGAAACCCCTGTGTAATAGAGGATGCGCTCAGTCATTGTCGTCTTGCCGGCGTCAATGTGCGCCATGATGCCAAGATTGCGATAGCGACTGATTGGCGTTGTGCGTGCCACTAAAATTTCCCGCTTTAGTCCAAACTACCAGCGATAGTGCGAGAAGGCCTTGTTAGCTTCAGCCATGCGGTGCGTATCTTCACGTTTCTTGACCGCCGAGCCACGCTGCTCGGAGGCATCCATCAATTCACCAGCCAGACGCAGCGCCATTGATTTCTCACTGCGCTTGCGTGCCGCCTCGATTAGCCAGCGCATCGCCAGTGAGTCGCGACGTTTTGCGCGTACTTCAACCGGTACCTGGTAGGTGGCGCCGCCAACACGACGGGATTTAACCTCAACCATTGGGCGCACATTATCCATTGCCCCATCCAGTGCTTCCAGCGGATCACCACCCTTTTTGTCAGAAATCTGATCCAGGGCGCCATAAATAATTCGCTCTGCGACAGCCTTCTTGCCGTCCTGCATAATCATGTTTACAAATTTTGTCAGCAAAATGCTTCCGAATTTTGGATCCGGGAGAATTTCACGACGGGCTGCTACGCGTCTTCTGGCCATACTTGCTTCTCTCTAAACTCTTGCTTCAGCTTACTTCAGCTTATTAGCGAATTAACTCTCTATCTATTTAGCTCTTAGGGCGCTTGGCGCCGTACTTCGAGCGTCCCTGACGACGCGTCTCGACACCGGAAGTATCGAGTGTGCCGCGGACCGTATGATAGCGAACACCGGGCAAATCTTTCACACGACCACCGCGAATCAGTATCACCGAGTGCTCCTGAAGGTTATGTCCTTCGCCACCAATATAGCTTGTTACCTCGTGGCCACTGGTGAGACGAACACGCGCAACCTTACGTAGCGCTGAATTCGGTTTTTTCGGTGTCGTTGTATAGACACGGGTACAGACTCCGCGACGCTGAGGACAGGCTTCCAGTGCCGGAACGGTACTCTTTACTACCTTGCGCTTGCGTGGTTTACGTACTAGCTGATTAATTGTTGCCATTCGTTCTCGTCTCCGTGAAGACGCTATCGGCACTTTTGTGCCATTCAAAAAACATTAACAAACCCTCTCCAGCCTTATCACATCAAGACTGAATAGCGCAAGTTGTTGAATTTACGAGAAATTACCCCGCGACCAGAGTGTTTTCCGGCCATCCTCCCGCTGCCTTTTTAACTTTTGACCTGCGAGAAAGACCGCGAATTCTAAGCCTGTTTAGGTGTGTTGTCAATGCAAATCAGGAAAAGAACACATGAATTTGTAGATTATTCTCCCCTACCCATGCGAGAAGAGGTGTTTTTGCACCCGGGCAGGATGCAGATAGGGTAAAACAGGCGCATTCCCAACCTAAAATCTAAAACCTAAAACCTCCCCCTACCTCCCCGGTTTTCTTTTCCCTGAACAGTTGTGAAAAAAAGGAGCCTGGTCTTCGAGGCGAAGCGCCGTTAACTGTCCGCCCCACAAGCAACCTGTATCCAGTGACCAGAGCTTACTGCCAGCCATATATCCCAGTGTCGACCAATGGCCGAATACGATCCTGTCACGGGCACTGCGCCTTTGAGGAGCCATAAACCATGGCAGCAGATTCTTGTGCTGTGATCCCAGCGGTCCGTTTTCATTCAGTACGAGTTTGCCCTTTTTAGAGCAGTAGCGCATGCGCGTAAGACAGTTCGTAATAAAGCGCAGCCGATCCATCCCTTGCAGATCCTCACTCCATCGATCAGGTTTATCTCCATACATGGCGGCAAAAAACTTTCTATGACGTTTTTTGTGACGCAATACCGATTCTACTTCGGCAGCATGCTTGCGGGCCTGCGCAATACTCCACTGCGGGGGCAGTCCTGCATGGATCATGCTGAAATTCATGCCCCGGTCTACATGCATCAATGGCCGGAAGCGCAGCCACTCGAGCAGCTCCTCCCTGTCCGGAGCATTCAACACCCCCTCCAGACTGCTGCCGGGTTTGGGACGACGTCCGGCAATAGCGACAGCCAGCAGATGTAAATCATGATTGCCCAGCACCGTAATGGCCCTGTCGCCCAACCCCTTGATGAAACGCAACACCTGGGTCGATTTTGGACCGCGATTCACCAGATCGCCAACAAACCACAAATGATCAGCAGTCGGGTCGAACTGGATTAGCTCCAGCAGACGCTGCAATTCGTCATAACAGCCCTGAATATCGCCAATTGCATAAGTTGCCATACAGTTATTCTCTATAAATGTTCGCTGACACTACTATTTCGTAATACACTACGCTGATCGCTATTTTTCAGCCTGCAGGCAACAATTCCAGCCTGCAGAATGTGTCGGGAAGCGGAGCGCATCGATCATCAGCTGGATTTTACCGCCATTTATGCATACGGCATAGCAAATAACAGACTGCGCTTAATTAAGAGACAGGAAAACATCAATGCAAGCAAGAATTAAATGGGTAGAGGGTGCTCTGATGGTTGGAGAGTCCGGTAGCGGACACGCCATCGTAATGGATGGTCCTCCCGATCATGGCGGCCGCAACCTCGGTATGCGGCCGATGGAGATGCTGCTGCTGGGCATGGGCGGCTGCACTGAATTCGATGTCATGATGATGCTGCGCAAGAGCCGTCAGGATGTCGCCTCCTGTGAGGTTCAGTTAGAAGCGCGACGTGCTGAGAGTGAACCAAAGGTGTTCACCGCAATTCATGCACACTTCGTCGTCCAGGGCAAAAACCTGAATGAAAAGCATGTCCGGCGGGCAATCGCTCTCAGCGCTGAAAAATACTGTTCTGCATCAATCATGCTGGAAAAGACGGCCAAAATCACACATGACTACGAGATCATCAACCTGTGAAACGTCCTGACACAGGTTTCGGCATGCGCCATGTGGCGCTATTCGTGCGTGATCTTGAAGCCTGCGTAAGCTTCTATACCAGCCTTATGGGCATGGAAGTCGAGTGGCGGCCCGATGAACAGAATGCCTATCTCACATCAGGCAGCGACAACCTGGCATTGCACCAGGCATCAACAGATCATCGGCGTGATGAGTGCGCACAGCGCCTCGATCATATCGGCTTTTTTCAGAAATATGCGGAGGATGTCGACCACTGGTTTAAATTTCTGCAGGATCATGACGTCAGAATGCGCACCGAACCCCGCACCCACCGCGACGGAGCACGCAGCTTTTATTGTTATGACCCGGACGGAACTGTGATACAGATCATCCATCACCCTCCTGTCGCCGACTGGGAACAGATGCGCGGCATCAATTGATCGACAGGAGTGATTCTCCTCTTTCCTACAGCCACTCTATGGAAGTATTGAAGGCTCCATCATCATACAGCTCAAAACTACGGTATGCAGGCGGCAGCGTATCCAGCACCATCTGATCGGTTCCCGGTTTGAACTGAATCGAGGTCGAAGGAGTTCCAATCAGGCGTATTTCTCCTCTTGTGCTCTCGAACTGCTGATGGATATGGCCGAACACCACGGTTCTCACTTGCGGGTAGCGGTCGATGACTGCAAACAGCGCGTCACCATTCTTCAGTCTGATGCGGTCCATCCACTGGCTGTGGATTTTCAGCGGCGGATGATGCAGAAAAACTATCATGTATTGTGCTGCAGAGTGTTTTAATAGCTGCTCAAGTCGCAGCAACTCCGAAGCTGGCAACTCACCGTCTACTCTCCCCGGCTGACTGCTGTCCAGGAAAATCAGATGCCACTTCTTCAGCAGCAGATCTCCGCAATAGTTGACATTACCCTGATTCAGCAGTCGGGAGGCCAGAACGGGATCATCGTGGTTTCCACACAATGTATAGACCGGGCTGCTGAGCATGGCAAAATAGTGCTGCAGACGCTCGTAGACGGTGGCTAGCGGCTGCTGAACCAGGTCTCCTGTAGCAACCAGAAGATCAGGCTGCTGTTTTCGAGCGGCAATCTGCTTCAGTACAGCGCTCAGCGTCACATCTGTATTAACTCCGGACTGCAGGATATCAGCGGGTGTTTCACACAGGTGCAGGTCTGTGAGCTGAATCAGATGTATAGGAGCATTTGGCATTATGAGCGATTAAGTTTCTGACCAGATATGGCCTATGGTATATACTTTTAGCATAAGCTGTATAGCAATCAGTCGAATAATCATCATATATGTAACTTCTCAAAAAGTCCGTGCATTGATTCAGTCTGCGCAGGGTTATTGAGATGTTACCCATATATTGACTTGACTCAACCTGGTAATCATTTCAGTAAAATATTGGAAAAAGAGAATGGGTCACGCACGTATCGAAGATCTGCCTCACTATGTTTACGCAGACTATGTGTTATGGGAGGGAAGATGGGAACTGATATACGGCATTCCATACGCCATGACTCCAGCGCCCACCATCCAGCATCAAAGCATTAGTCATAAGATAGCTGCGGCGCTTTCTGATTCTCTCAAAGAGTGCGAAGAGTGCCTGGCTCTATTGCCCGTCGACTGGAAAATAGAAGAAGATACCGTCGTGCAGCCAGACAACCTGGTCGTCTGCGGTAAAGCAGAAGGCGCCTACCTGAGCAAAACGCCCGTGCTGATCTTCGAGATCCTCTCCAAATCAACGGCTACAAAAGACAAAACCACCAAATTCAACATCTATGAGCGAGAAGGCGTGACTCATTACGTTATCGTCGACCCCAAAGAGCAGCTTGCCAAGGTCTACTTCCTGCATGAGGGACGATACACCAAAGTCATGGACGCGACGGATGAGAGCTGTGAATTTGATTTGAACAAATGCCGGATCGCATTCGATTTCTCTAAAATCTGGGCCTGAATCACATCACGTCGGAGTCGAATAATATGACAATGGATACAGCAGGCTTGCAGCAAACAGACGATCTCAAAGCACTCGGAAAGCAGATCTCCAACACCCGCAAACCCCTGTTGCTGATGTTCTCCCAGCACCACTGCCCTTTTTGCAAAAAGCTGAAGAGCGAAGTTCTCGAACCGATGTTAAAAAATCCGAAATACCGGCAGCGTATTTTCATGCGGGAGCTGATGATTGATTTCGGCAGCAACCTCACCGATTTCAAAGGCAAGCCCACCACCGGCATCGACCTGTTCGAACTCTACGGCATGGTCGTCACACCCACCATTATCCTGGTTGACGGCGCCGGCAAAGAGATCGCAAAACGCCAGAACGGTGTCAACACCGTCGAGATGTATGGCTGGTACCTGGATCAGGCCATTGACGATGCTGTTTCCAGTCTTACTCACACTGAATAAAACAGAAGATGACGTAATCGATGCCGGGACGTTTAGAAATACCTGGCAAGCGTGATCTGTATGTAATCATCCTTGCGAAAAACATACATTGGATCCTGCGGATCGACATCCCAAAAGATGTGCGCCTCTATACCCAGTTTGTAACTCTCGCCGAGGCGGCGGCTCGCTTCAAGACGGAAGCTCTTGCTGTTGAAATCAAGATCATACATGACACCGGCCAGCAGTTCGGTACTCTGCGGGTCGTTCAATGCCAGACGCGTCCCTGCAAATAGATCATTCTCGAAGACGGTCAGCGCCAGATGGTCACGGGAGTCATAATTGTATTCAAGCAACACCCCGAGATCAGCGGCGCTCTCATTGATGCCGACAAAGGTGTATTCAAAACCGCCGACGAATGCGTTGTAGTTCTCGGCCGTTGTCTCACGATGCACGGCCTCGAGTTTCCACAACCACGCCTCGCCGGTATATTGCAACTCCACACCCGCCTGCTTCAGTTGTACATAGAAAGGAGCCAGCGCCTCACCCGCCTGCAGCAGCAGGGGTTCCCTGGAGGTTCCCTGAAACCACGAAAGTGCAAAATCAAGATTAGCGACGCTCTGGTTCCAGCGGATTGACCAGTCGAGATGATGCTCTTCGTCATCGGATTCATAGCTGGAAAGGTCCTTGTCGATCACCAGCGGCGGCCTGAAACGCCCTTCGATCCCGGGAAAAGCGCGCTCCCGAAACCAGGGAAGCAGAAATAGATCGATGCCGCCATTGCCGATGGTGCGGGTGACACGCAGCATCGGCTGCCCGAGCTTCTCTTCCTGATCAATATCCTCCAGCACGTCTGTCTGATTGATGATGTCCACCAGGTGCTGGGTCTCGGTGACACCCCAAAACACCTTGCTGATGCCAGCCCGGAACTCCCAGTCACCCGTGACCCACAAAAAATCGAATTCACGGATATCCGCATGTGAGCGTTCATCATCCATACTGTCGAGACGCGCGAAAGGAATGAAAGTCACTCCAAAGTTGCCGCCATCCCACTGATGACGGAACTCCGGCTGGGCGCTGACAGAGATACCGCCATCGCCCTGCCCCGGCCAAGCGCCCTGCGAGAGAAAACCACGCAGTTCAACAGCGACATTTCCGGACCATTCGGCCGCACTGACGTGACTCAGCAGAGTTGATAATAGGATCACTGTAAAGATGATTTTTTTCATATCGATCTTTCGCCTGTTTTAGCATCGACTCTTTCACCACTAATCTGAGTCTATCTGTGTTCATCTGTGGTGAAAAAACCAGACATGCGGCGCAATGCGTTCCACTTATTGACGCCCTACGGTGCTCGCAATGGCGAGAGTGTCATTGCCGGAGCCTGCGACAATGCAATCCCGGTGTTTTGTTGCGTATATTCCGTGGTTATCAGAACTACAACCAGCGCCTGACCTTCTCCTTGTACTCAAGATAGTGCTGTTCAAACTTCTCTTCGAGGATACGCTCCTCGTGAATAATCTGCTGATTGGTGATAATCCACACAAATATCGGCAACATCAGAAATGGGGTCAAACCGCCCAGGCAGATCGCCACGCCGGTGAGTAACAGCAGCAATCCCAGATACATCGGGTTTCGCGTGAGCCGATACATGCCGGATGTCACCAGCGCCGATGTGTTGTCCAGTTTGAGCGGATGAAAGGTGGTTCTGGCGCGGAAAAACAGAAACAGCGACCACATATCAATAATCAGTGCTATCGCAACAAAGAACAGGCCAACAGCCCTCCACTCCACAGGGATCAACTCCATCACCGGCAGATAACGCTGCAGCAACCACATGCAGACGGCCGCAATTGTAGCTATGAGCGGCGGGAAGATTTTAGGCATGGTTCAACCTTGTTTGTTAATAGGAGATTGCTTCGCCTACAGGGATGTAGGTGAGGGGCGTGAGCAGGACGCGGAAGCTTCGTTCCTCGCAATGACACTGATATCCCGTCATTGCGAGCGCAGCGCGTCAATCTCAACACTATCTCTGGCGCGCCAGGCTGTTTTTATTGAAGTCCCTGCTGCTGAGGCCTGTTTTGAACTTGTAATTCTTCCACTGCAGGCGGGTGGACTTGCCGGTCTGATGGTTTTGCATGAACATCTCATCGGCGCGCCAGTAGCGCCCGATATACTCCCGGTATCCTTTCCACGTCAGCGTCTTCAACTTGCGTCTCTTGCGGTCAAAAAATTCAACCTTCACCGGGCGCAGCTCTTTGGTATCAATCCACACGGTTTGCCTGGTATAACCGGAATATTTATAGGCTGGAATGCGCTCGATCTTGTGACATTTCCAGCCTTTGCCGCAGGATTCCTCGCCGAGGTATTTATAGGTATATTTTTCAATCTCCTGTGAACCCAGGTCCTCAAAGGCAAACTCACTGCCCATGAATGGTCCTGACTTGTTCTTTGAGGAGATGCGCTTGACGCGTTTCAAGGCAGGCAGATAGAGCCACTGGTCATCCGGCTTGAGGCCGTGTGAAAAGGTCAGCATGGCCGTACCTTTGACATCTGCAGGCGTATCAAAAAGAGACAACGCCTTATCTCCGTCACCACGCCCTTCGAGCGTTTTTGTGCGGATGATGCGGCTGCTCGTTTTGCCACTCCTGTTACGCAGGGTCATTACCATGCCGGCAGTTGAATCACCCCAGCCGGAGTCCCTGACGTCAGCCTGTGTCGCTATGCGCAATCCTTTCTGCTCGGCGGTCTCGGCAACCGCAGTGCCGGCAGCCAGCATAACGACAAAGGTTAAAGCCACATATTTTTTCATTTCATTCCTCCAAAAAACAATTTATCCGTGTTTATCTGTGTGCATCTGTGGAAAATTATTCAATATTCACGCCATCAATGAAGCTGTCCCTGGTGCTCTTGGCATTTTCGAAGATTTGTTCGAGCTGCCGCTGCTCTCCGGCGCGGATCGCTGTCGCCAATAACTGCAACTCTGCGGCGAAATTTTCTACCAACGCCGCCAGTTGATCCTTGTTGGCGACGCAGATATCACGCCACATCACGGGATTGCTGGATGCGATGCGGGTAAAGTCGCGAAAACCTCCCGCTGCGTAGCGAAACATCTCCTCCTTATCATCCATGTGTGCGAGCATGTCGACCAGCGCATAGGCGAGCATGTGCGGCAGGTGACTGGTAGCCGCGAGAATGCGGTCGTGATCAACAGCGAACATGCGGGTCACCTCGGCACCGCAATAGCGCCAGGTGGCATGCACGACAGCAATGGCCGACTCATTTGTCTGACATACCGGGGTGAGAATCACACGGCGGTTTTTATACAGCTCTGTCAACGACGCTTCGACACCATTCTGCTCGGTTCCGGCAATTGGATGACCCGGAACAAAATTCGGCAGCATAGAGCCAAAAACAGCCTCGCAATCCCTGATGACGCTGCCTTTGACACTGCCTGCGTCGGTGATGATTGCAGAGTCAGCTAGATGCCCCTTCATCGCCTCGAATGCCGGGCGAATGGCACCCAGGGGGACGGCCAGAAAAACCAAATCCGCCCCTTCGACCGCTTCACCAATGTCGTGGCTGTACGTGTCGATAACGCCGAGTTCCACTGCCTTTTCAAGATTCTTCCTGCTGCGGCCGCAGCCGATGATCTCTTCGACCTGCCCGGCTGCTCGCAGCGCCCTGGCATAGGAGCCGCCAATCAGACCAACACCGATCACAGCCAGTCGTTTGATCATGACGAGAGCTCCTTCTCCAGCGCAGCAATAAAGCGGCTGTTTTGCGACTCTGTACCTATACTGATACGCAGATGATTGGGGAGATTATAGTTGGCAATGGGACGTGTAATGATCCCCTGGCTCAACAGCCCGTCATTGACGGGAGCCGCTTCACGCTTGAGGTCAACAGTCAGAAAATTTGCCACGGATGGCATATAAACAAGCCCCATAGCATCAAAAGCGGACATCAGCTGCAGCATTCCCTGCTGATTGACTTCACGCCCCTGCCTGACATAGGCGTCGTCATCCAACACCGCTTCGGCAGCAGCGAGCGCCACCAGGTTGGCATTGAAGGGGTGGCGCACACGCTGAATCACCGAGGCGAGTTCCGGGCTGGAGATGCCGTAGCCGATGCGCAGTCCGGCAAGTCCGTACATTTTTGAAAAGGTGCGCGTGACAATCAGGTTTGGATAGTCAGCCAGCCATTCGATGCCATCGGGAAATTCATCTTCGGTGACATACTCCGTATAAGCCTCGTCGAGAACCACTACCACGTCAGAGGGAACTCTCTCCAGAAAAGAGGCAACTTCTGTTTTAGAGAGCCAGGTTCCGGTTGGATTATTCGGGTTTGCTATAAAGATGACGCGCGTATTGTTATCGATCAGCGCGGCCATCGCATCCAGATCATGGCCATAAGGCATATGTGAATGATCAACCGGCAGAGGCGGTGCAACCTTTGCCGCTGCACCGCAGGCTTGCGTATAGATCTGGTACATCGCAAAACTGTGTTCGGAGTAGACCGCGTTGACACCCGGCTCAAGAAAGACCCTGGCGACCATATCGATCACATCGCTGGAACCCGCTCCAAGGGTGATTGCCTGCGGCGCCACAGCGCAGCAGCCGGCCAGTTTATGACGCAGAGTATGACCGCTGTCGTCCGGATAGAGATGCACTTCGCCGGCGACCTTCTGGATAGCCGCCCACGCCAGCGGACTCGGGCCGAGTGGATTTTCATTGGAAGCAAGCTTGATGGTATCGACCAACCCCAGTTCACGCTCCAGCTCAACGATGGGCTTCCCCGGAATGTAAGGATGCAACTCGGCAATGCCTGCCGCAGTTCGCTTGAGCCAATCAGCTGTCACAGGACAGCCGCTGGATAGGAGCCGAGAATTTTGCACATGGATGACTCCCGACCAAGCTGCTGCAGCGCCTTTTTGACAGCGGGATCCTGCTGGTGACCGATAATATCGATGAAGAAGACATAGTCCCAGATACCCCGGCGTGACGGCCGGGACTCGATGCGCGACATACTGATGCCCTGCTCCGCAAAGGGCGTCAGCAGCCGATAAAGTCCGCCAGCTTCATTTTTTGTCGCCAGCAGCAGGCTGGTTTTATCATCGCTGCTGACCCCCGACTGCTGTTGACCGATAACCAGGAAACGCGTGGTATTGCAGGGCTCATCTTCGATATTGTGTTCATGCACGCAGAGTTTGTAGAGCGCCGCAGCCTCTGTGCTGGCAATCGCCACTCCATCGCCCCGGGCAACAAGTTGCGCAGCTGCCGCATTGCTGGCAACTGCGATGCGCTCGGCATTCGGCAGATTCTGATCGAGCCAGCGCCGGCACTGCGCCAGCGACTGCTGGTGACTGTAGACTTGAGTTGCCTCTCGCCAGGAATCCCCGGCGCCAAGCAGGTTGTGATGGATGCGCAGGATCACCTCGCCGCAAATCGACAACGGTGAGTTGAAAAAGAGATCGAGCGTATGACTGATCACCCCTTCGGTCGAGTTCTCGACCGGCACCACGCCAAAATCAACACTGCCTGCCTCGACTTCACGAAAGACATCGCCGATGGATGTGAGCGGCTTGGTGGATACGGAGTGTCCGAAGTGCTTCAGTGCGGCAGCCTGGGTAAAGGTGCCTTCAGGACCCAGGAAAGCGACATTCAGAGGCTGTTCCAGAGCCAGACAGGAGGACATGATTTCACGAAAAAGCCTCGCCATCTCTTCGCTGTCGAGCGGCCCCCGGTTGCGCGCCTGAACCTTGCGCAGCACCTCCGCCTCGCGTTCGGGACGATAAAAGCAGGTATCTTCGGGATCTGCAGCCAGTTTGATGCGCGCCACTTCCTGCGCGCAGGCGGCGCGTTGATTGATCAGTTGCTGGATCTGCTGATCCAGGGCATCGATCTCGTCGCGTATGTTGTTTAACTGTT
>DAOUQU010000354.1 GCA_030625445.1 Gammaproteobacteria bacterium | reverse complement strand
GAGGTGGCCCAACTGCTGAATATGCACGGCAGCGATCCGCTGCTGCTGCGCGATCGCGCCATGATGGAGCTCTTCTACTCTTCCGGTTTGCGTCTCGCTGAACTGGTGTCACTGGATGTGGGGGATTTGCCTGCCGTTGGTGATCAACTGGAGGTCACTGGCAAAGGGGCCAAGACGCGACGGGTTCCGGTGGGCGGCATGGCCCGCAGCGCCCTGGATGCCTGGTTGAAGGCGCGTTCCCAGCTTGCATCTACACAGGAGAAGGCGCTGTTCGTCAGCAAGCGTGGCAGGCGCATCAGCCCGCGAACGGTACAGCAGCGCCTGGCATATCGTGCACAGCAGCAGGGTCTTGCGCAGCACCTGCATCCGCACATGCTGCGCCACTCCTTCGCCAGTCACCTGCTGGAGTCATCGAGTGACTTGCGCGCCGTACAGGAGCTGCTCGGACATGCCGATATCAGCACCACCCAGATCTATACCCATCTCGATTTTCAGCATCTGGCGCAGGTGTATGACAAGGCGCACCCAAGGGCGCGCAAGCACAGGAAACCGCAGGAGTGATTTTTTACCAGGAATTTTCCACAGATGCACACAGATAAACACAGATGAAAAAACATAAAATTCGTGTGCATCTGTGGTTAGAAAGAGGTTTTTAGGTTTCTCCCTGTCATTCCATGCCGTGTGGCTCACATCAATAAGTTCCACCGTCAGGCTTTTCGCCTGTGCAAAAATAGGCTGACAGAGAAGATTTTGTTGCGAGATCAAAGCAGGCCATCAGAAGCCGGGAAGAAAAATGGTGCGCCTGCCTTCACGGTTAACGCAAGAGGCCCGGATAAATTAGCTTTCCAATTCAGGTGGTTTTATGTGTTTCCATAAATTCACGCAATACCGCATTTATCCGTGTCTGGTATCTACCTCCCTGCCCTTTGAACCAGGAAAGTAAATCTGCGTCCAGACGCAGTGTCACTTGTTTTTTTACCGGGCGATAGAATCGTCCAATTTCAGAATTGCTGAAGTCTTTGATCTCCGGGATATCACTGGTATCAATCTGCTCATCCGGCAGTTCTGCCAGTTGATCCAGTTCTTTCACCATATTATCCGTTACATTTTTCATAATGTTGCCGCTCCTGTTGGGTCGCCTTTCGTGCAGAAATAATACGAACAGCTTCACCGCTCTCTATATCCTGATAGGTATGTGCTACGAGTAGCACCACAGTTCCGCCAACCATTCCAATCGTCTGCCAACGTTCCTCGCCGCTTTCGTGTCGATCCTGAATACAGACTTGATGCGGGTCGTCGAAAACAAGCTGAGCGAGTTCGAAGCTCACCCGGTGTTTTGCTTGGTTTAGCTTGTTTTTTTGCTCGCCCCAGTCGATATGCATACTTAATTGTAGTTATATTTTTGTAGTTACACAAGTCGTACTTGCAACATGTTCTCCTCTCTTTCCCAAGTGACTCACTCGTAAATGAGTCCGGTCAGATTTTTCCAGCTGTGCTTTTCCAGGTTTTATAATGTCTTTATGTAACTATTCAGCATCTTGTCAAATTAGCTAATAAGTCACTGCTGCTCACGTAAAAATCGTTGCCGGCATATCCTGGTGGCGAAATGCTGATCAACTGTAGTTGAAGTTGTTCTTTTCACACCACGCGATAGCGGCGCTCTTGTAGGCTTCCCGTTTGAATGCAAACCAATGCTCCATCAGGTCGAGCTCTTCAACGCATCGTCTGAAATGCTGGAAAGCACCGCGTCCCTTGATGGATGCATGGAGTTGGTCGGCGATCACTACGTCGGAGATTGAGCCGCAATAATCGTGCATGAGCCCATAGTCATCGATCTCATGCGCTGCTCCCATCTCGATAAAGTCGTCACTGTCGAGAGCTTCGTTGGCAAGTTCGATGATTTCGCGCTGCCATTGCGGGAAGCGATCCGGATCATCTCCGCCTTCTGCAATAATGATCTCCTCTTCACTGAAGACCAGGATCTCACCATTGCGGCTGTTGATAAAAAGTTCACTCTCATCGTCCTGTGATTCCATTGTTTGAACGAGGTCAGATAATTTTATGATG
>DAOUQU010000030.1 GCA_030625445.1 Gammaproteobacteria bacterium | reverse complement strand
TAAAATGAATCGCAGAGATTAACATCCGGTTCCTTTTCATGTTAACGACGCAACGCATCAGTAATCTGCTGCAAATGTGGTCACAAAGAGCGGGCGCATCATTCGAGCACGACACGGATATCGCCCGACAGGCAAAGATTGTACTAGCCGCAAGCGAATATGTGCTTCATTACTTCGAGGCGGGGCCCGAACGCATGATTCCGCTGTTTGAAAGCGGAGCACTACAGCAGCCGCCTCTGCCCGGCGAGTTCGCCGCATTGCTCGCGGAGCGTCTCGCAGACATTGATAGCGAAGAGCAGCTGCAGCGTCAACTGCGCCTGTTTCGCCAGCAGCAGATGGTGCGCATTATCTGGCGGGATCTGGCCCGGATCGCCAACCTGGATGAAACCCTTGAATCCCTCAGCGCCCTGGCTGATGCATCTATTCAATCCGCACTGCAGTATCTCTATCAACAACAGCTGCAGAGCCTTGGCACACCGCGTGATGTTGATGGCAACGCCCAGCAGCTCGTCGTGATCGGCATGGGAAAACTCGGGGCACGCGAACTCAACCTCTCATCTGACATCGACCTGATCTACTGCTTCCCCTCTGCGGGAGAGACAGACGGCAGACGCCACCTCTCCAACGAGGAGTTTTTCACGCGTCTGTGCCAAAAACTGACCAGGGCGCTCAACTCGCGTACTGTTGACGGCTTTGTATTCCGTGTCGATACACGCCTGCGTCCCTTTGGCCAGTCCGGGCCACTGGCGCCCAACTTCGACTTTATGGAGAACTACTACCAGTCGCAGGCCAGGGAGTGGGAGCGCTACGCCATGATCAAGGCCCGCATCGCAGCCGGAGATATGCAGGCTGGAGCCTCACTGCTGAAGATGTTGCGGCCTTTTGTCTATCGGCGCTATCTCGACTACGGTGCTATTGATTCACTGCGCAAACTCAAGCAGCTCATCAATGACGAGATGCAGCGTAAGGGGATGCGCAATAACATCAAGCTTGGTCCGGGTGGAATTCGGGAGATTGAATTTCTTGGACAGACATTTCAGTTGATCCGCGGCGGAAGGGAGAGTGAACTGCAGATTGCTCCGATCCAGGAGGTGCTGGGCATACTCGCTGACAAAAACATTCTTCCTCAAACGACTGTCAGCGAACTCATCGATGCCTATCGTTTTCTGCGTCTTGTCGAAAACCGCATCCAGGCATGGCGCGATGAACAAAACCATCAGCTGCCGGAAGATGAAGAGGGAGTTGAACGCATTGCACTCACCATGGGCTTTGCAACAGCAGAGAGCTTCACGAATGAACTGACGCGCCATCGCGCCAGTGTGCAGTACCATTTCGAGCAACTCTTCAATGATACGGAGCAACAACTCTCCCCACTGGAAGCCGTATGGAGTGGCCGTGAGAAGCAACTTGATCGACTTGTCGAGGCTGGCTTCAAGGATAGTGAAAGAGCTGCAAAACTGATACAGGATCTGCACCGGAATCACTCGCTGCAGAGAGCCGGTGAACGGGGCAGTCACTTACTCGACACCCTGATGCCGCGTCTGCTGGCATTGACAGCAAAGTGCAGCAATGCCGAAGAGACACTGGAGCGTCTCAGTGCAGTGATCGTGGCCATTGCCCGCCGCACCACCTATCTCGAGCTGCTGAGTGAAAACCAGGGTGCGCTGGAGCAATTGATCAGCCTGCTCAGCGCCAGCCCATGGTTCATGCAGTGGATCGTGCGCCAGCCGCTGCTGCTCGATCAACTCATCGATCACCGACTCCTCTATCAACCACTAAGCCGCGACGCCCTAACCAATGAGCTTGACAGCATGCTGCAACGCGTCGAGGGGGATCTGGAGCAGGAGATGGAGATCCTGCGCCATTTCGTTGCCACCAACCGTTTGCGCGTAGCTGCAGCAGACATCTCCAATATTATTCCACTGATGGTGGTCAGCGATTATCTCTCCGAGATAGCCAAAGTGACACTCGACGCAGCACTGAAGATCGCCTGGAGGGATCTCAGTGCACGTCATGGCTCCCCGCAGGGAACAACTGCTGACGCCATGGGATTTGCCATTATCGGCTATGGAAAGCTTGGCGGCATCGAGCTGGGATATGGCTCGGACCTGGACCTGCTGTTTTTGCACAATGCCACAATGAACAGCATGACTGATGGTGAGAGAGCTGTTGCAGCTGAAAACTTTTATGCACGCATGGCGCAGCGTTTGATCCACCTTCTCACCGCCACCACTCCTTCCGGCCGAGCCTATGAAATCGATATGCGGTTGCGTCCCAATGGTGCTTCAGGTCTGCTGGTGAGCAGCCTCAATGCCTTTGAAAGCTACCAGCAGAAACAGGCCTGGATATGGGAGCAGCAGGCGCTGGTGCGCAGTCGTGCTGTGAGCGGCGATCATGTGGTGATCTCCGCATTTAATGTTATTCGCCGGAAGGCGATTTGCAAACAGCGTGATGTGAAATCTCTGCGCAATGAAGTGGTTAAAATGCGATCAAAGATGCGGGATTCGCTCGACAAGAGCAGCAGCGAGGTTTTTGACCTGAAGCAGGGAAAAGGCGGCATCACCGACATCGAGTTCATGGTGCAGTATCTGATTCTGCGCGAAGCTGGTAGCCATCCCGCCCTGTGCAACTTCAGCGATAATATTCGCTTGCTGCAGTCACTGCAAGATGAGGGATTGATCGAACCCGATTGGAGGGAACGACTGGCTGGCATCTACCGGGTATTGCGGGCAGCGCATCACCGCCTCTCACTTCAGGAGAAAGCGGGGCTAATTCCGGTGGACGAATTGAGCGTGGAGCGTAATATTGTTATCGAGGCATGGGGGAGAGTTATGAGTAGCGAGGACTGAGTACTGAGTAACTACAACCAGCCTCACGACTCAGTCCTCGCTACTCAACACTCGCTACTATCCCTTTCCCTCAGTCCTCAGTCCTCAGTACTCGCTACTCAGTACTCATCACTTGGGGTCGTCATGGGGTTCAAAATAACTTATCATCCTCTACCTTGAAATCAACTCTGCAACAGATCTGATTGATCATCTGGATAACTATGCTCCAAACCTGGTTTACACGTCTGCTCTTCACTGCCTCTCTGCTGGCATTTATATTAATCCTCATGGGATCCTATCTGCGGCTGAGTGATGCAGGCCTCGCCTGCCCGGACTTTCCCGGCTGCAATGGCCGGCTATTTCCAACTGGCACCGATCTCCTGGCGTGGAGTGCGATGATTCATCGCTATCTGGCAGTCGCGTTCAGCCTGTTCGTGGTGTCGCTCGTCATCATTGCGGAGCGTATGAAAAGTGGCCCCAGATACTCCTGGCAACTCCGCCTGGTTCTGTTGCTGACGCTACTCCAGGGGTGGCTGGGCTATCTGACCGTCAGCATGCTGCTGCATCCGGTTGTTGTCACACTTCACCTGTTGACTGCAATGTTGACCCTCTCTCTGTTATGGTCGGTATATCTGAACGCCACTTCAAAAGGCGCCATCTATAGCGAACGCCTTCCCAGGATCAATCTCCGGCCCTGGACCATCATTGCTTTTATCCTGGTTTGTGTGCAAATCCTGCTGGGCGGATTCACCAGTAGCAACTATGCATCCCTGGCATGCCCTGATCTACCGACCTGTCAGCAGCAATGGCTGCCTGCTTTTGATTTTTCTGGAATTTATCAACTCCTCAGTCAGGAAAACGTCAACTATCAGAACAGCCAATTGAACAACCAGCAGAGTATCAGCGTACACCTGGCGCACAGGTATAGCGCTGTAATAATCTCTGTCTATATTCTGTTTCTCTCTTTGATGGCAACACGAAAAAACACGGCCGTCTATCGGAATGCTGGTCTATGGCTGGCTTTTATCCTGATTCTGCAGATGCAGCTGGGGATCGCCAATATTCTGTTACTGCTTCCCTTGCCAGTCACGATAGCGCACACTGGCGGAGCTGCACTGCTGCTGCTCGCCCTGGTCTATCTGCATCATCTCACCAGGCGCAGCAAGGTCAGTATCTACACTCATTAATCCATTGATCAATCAAATTGTTGTTGGTTGACGCTTGGCATATACTTTCACAGGTTCTATAAAAAAGTTGCGCAAGATAGCTCATTTTATGACTCAGGCTTTGAGATGAAACTCATCATCGTATCCGGACTTTCAGGGTCGGGAAAAACCGTAGCATTGCATGCACTTGAAGATGCTGGTTTCTACTGCATTGACAATCTGCCGATACCGATGCTGCAAACAGCGGTCACGGAACTGCTGGAGAACAGTGAGATCTATCAGCAGGATGTTGCTATCGGGATTGATGCCCGCACCACTTCTGAAAATCTACGCATGCTTCCGGAAAAGATTGAAGAACTGCGGGCAAAAGGGATATCGTGCACAATCCTCTTTCTGGAAGCAGATCAGCGTGTGCTGCTGCAACGCTTCAGTGAAACACGCCGTCGCCACCCCCTGACAAAAGACAATCATTCACTCAATGAAGCGATTATCGAAGAGCACACCAGGCTTCAACCAGTGCGTGAAGCTGCAGAGATCCTGCTTGATACAACCCGTCTGAATCTGCATGAGCTCAGACGCCTGATTAGCCTGAAAATTGCCGATGACTCTGCTGAGATGCAGATCCATCTGCAATCATTCGGTTTTAAGTATGGTATTCCACAGGATGCCGCACTTGTATTTGACGCCCGCTTTCTGCCAAATCCCTACTGGAACACCGAACTGCGCACACTGACAGGCAAGGACCCTGCAGTTCATCGCTTTCTCTCCTCCAATAACCACGCCAGGGAGCTGCAGCACAAAATCACCGATCTACTGCAATCCTGGATACCGAGCTTTCAGGAAGAGGGACGCGCCTACTTGACGATTGCCATCGGCTGCACCGGCGGCCAACACCGCTCGGTCTATCTTGTTGAAGTGATTAGCGATCAGCTTAAACAGCTGGGTTATAACCCGTTGATCCAGCATCGTGAACTGGGAGAGTAATCCATGAGCAGCAGCGGTCTTCTTGTAGTGACACACGCCCCGCTGGGAAATGCATTGCTGCAGGTGGTTGCTCACATTCTCGGCACATCGCCGGAATTTCTGAAAATTCTTGACATTCCGCCCACTGCGGAGCAGGAGATCATTATTGACGAAGGCCTGCTGCTGCTCAAACAGCTGGATCAGCACGAGGGAGTCGTCATTCTCAGCGATTGCAAAGGTTCAACACCGGGAAACATCGCCGAGCAGCTTCACTCAATCGCTTTCAACAGCAGTCTCGTCTTTGGCCTCAACCTGCCGATGCTGCTGCGTGCTATCAATTACTGCGGGCAATCCCACCAAGCCGTTGCAGATGCTGCCGTCACTGGTGGAAGAAAAAGCATCATCGAGTCAGAGATACGCCATGATTGAAAAACAGATCACTATCATCAATAAACTTGGCCTGCATGCCCGCGCCGCCGCCAAACTCGTGGCGACAGCCAGCGGCTATCAAAGCGAAATCCATATTGAAAAAGAGGGCCAGCGCGTCAACGGAAAAAGTATCATGGGGGTTATGATGCTGGCCGCAGGAAAAGAGAGCGTGATTACACTTCAGGCGCAGGGAGTTGATGACATGGCGGCGCTGGATGCCCTCGAAGCCCTCATCAACGACCGATTTTGTGAAGCTGAATAACAGCCGGATATTTTTCACGGATATATTGAACAATATCCCATATGTGTTTATAATTACGCATAAATTATAATTTTTTATCAGTCTAAGGGTATCAGCCAATGTCAAGGCGAATCACGCAACTCCTGACCATCCTGCTTGTCTCCACCACCACCATTGCAGAAGCCGACTACTGGGACTCCGGATCCTGGATCGACACCGGCGATGCCCGTATGCGCCATCGCATGCAATTCCTGGGGGACAACAACCTCATCAAGGCGCCGCTGACGACCTGGCCGCTGAATACGGTTGATGTCTACACCAGCATGCCGACCCATGCTATTGATCCCGATCGCCTCTCTCCACACCTGGGCGCTCTCTACCTCGACTCCCGGGAACTACTCAAATCAGGCCTGGAGATCGGCCTCTCTCCGATCAAAGTCAATATCTCGGGAACAACGGAAACCGATCCGATCAGAGGATTCGACGACGGACCGCGCGATAAAGTCAACGGCTATGTCGATGGCACCTATACGGGAAAATATGCTACCGGACGACTGAAGCTGTGGGGCATCTATTCCGATGATGAGAGATATAAGCTTCGCGAATTTATCCCCGCATATATGGGAGAAACTAATGAGTTTCGCTTCGACGAATCCTATCTCTCTGTACCACTCGGCAACTGGGTCATCACTCCCGGCGCACAAACACGCTGGTGGGGCCCCGGCTGGGACGGCTCACTGATCATGTCGAACAATGCAAGGGCACTCCCCGGCGTCAGCCTGCAACGCCAGAGTTCAAGACCTTTCGAAACCCCCTGGCTCTCGTGGATAGGCCCCTGGAGTCTCACCATGTTTCATGGCCAGCTCGAGAGCGAGCGCTTCGTCCCCGATGCCTACTTGTTCGGCATGCGTTTTACCTTCAAGCCGTGGGAGACTGTTGAGTTTGGCCTCACCAGAAATTCCCAGTGGGGAGGCGATGGACAGCCGAGTTCACTGAGTGATTTTTTCGATGTCTTTTTCAACGTATCGGGTGAAGATAAAAACACGGTAGGAAATTCGCTGGCCGGTTTTGACGTCAGGTGGCGCTCTCCCTTTATGCAGAATGCGCCCTTTGCAGTCTACGGCCAGATGATCGGTGAAGATGAATTCAGCTATCTTCCTGCCAAATTTCTCTACCAGGCGGGCGCCGAGACCTGGGGATACTATGACAAGTTCAAGGGCTCCTACCGCTTCTACCTGGAGTATTCCAATACCGTATCGGCTTTCGATGATATCCTCAATCCGGAATTCAATGAGACATTCAATATCGCCTACAACCACCATGTCTACCGTAGCGGCTACCGCTACCAGAACGATGTCATGGGACACTCTATCGACTCGGACAGCAGCATGATCAGTGTCGCGGCAATGCTTGACCAGGACAACGGCATGTTCTGGAAGGCTTGGTTCAAGTATGCCGACCTGAACAAGGATGAAACGGGATTTAACACAATCGCACCCATCGGGAGGAAATTGTCATTGCTGGGAGTTTCGATGGAGACATCGATTGCCAAGAATTATCGCATCAAAGTCGGCGGCTTTCTGACCAGTGATCGTAGACCGAATAGAAGCACTGACACCGGCGGCGGCGTATTCGCCAGTCTAACCGCTGCTTTCTAAATCAAAAGAACAACTGGATCGACAACTCTGCAGGGCCGAATAAATTCGGCCCTGTTTTTTTCTGGTAGATCCCCGAAAAACTTTCCGGTAACTCTCCGTCCGCCATACAATACAATCACACCTTCTAAATTAACAACCATCAACCCACTGAGAGAATCATGACTTACGAACTACCCGCACTGCCTTATGCACACAATGCCCTTGAGCCCGTCATTTCAGAAGAGACCATCGGCTACCACTATGGCAAGCATCACCAAACCTACGTCACCAATCTGAACAATCTGGTTCCCGGCACCGAATTTGAAGGCAAGCCGCTGGAAGAGATCATCATGAACGCATCAGCCGGCATCTTCAACAATGCCGCACAGGTGTGGAACCACACTTTTTACTGGAACGGCCTGAGTCCCAATGGCGGCGGCGAGCCTTCAGGCGCATTGGCTGAAGCCATCAACAGCACCTTTGGATCCTTCGACGAATTCAAAAAACAATTCTCCACATCTGCAGCAACCAACTTCGGCTCCGGCTGGACCTGGCTGGTCAAGAACAGCGACGGCAGCATCGAAATCTTCAACACCTCGAATGCAGGCTCTCCGATGACCGATGGAAAAACCGCCCTGCTGACCGTAGACGTATGGGAGCATGCCTACTACGTCGACTACCGCAATGCACGCCCGCAATACCTGGAAGAGATCTGGAAACTGATCAACTGGGACTTCGTCGCCAGCAACTTCGGCGGTTAATCTCAGCGTTGGCAAATTCTTCAGACCCGTAGGGTGGTATAAGCGGAGCGCATCCCACCATTTTCTGGTGCAATGCGCTCCGCTTATTGACACCCTACGCACTTAAAACCTAACACTTAAAACCTCTCTTTCTAATCATATTCCCTGTCCTTCCAGTTGCGAACAGCGGTAAAGACTGCCTCACCGTTTGACAACTCCGTTCCCGCATACTTCTCAGCGGCATCCTTCACTTGCCGTATATGGCAGCGCAAAAAAGGATTGGTTGCCAACTCCTCTTCTAACGTGGATGGCACTGTCGGCATCCCGGCTTCACGACTCGCCCTGTCACGTTGAATTCTCTGCTTGAGTGCTGTGCTCTCCGGCTCGACCCATTGCGCAAAACCAAGATTGTCCAGTGTATATTCATGGGCGCAGTAAAGCCTGGTAGCAAGCGAAAGAGAGGCAATCTTCTGCAGTGAGGCATACAGTTGTGCATGGGTACCGCTAAACACCCGTCCGCAGCCTCCGGCAAACAGGGTGTCGCCGCAAAACAGCACGCCTTTTCCCAGATAGGCGATATGCCCCTCCGTATGCCCTGGAACATCCAGAACATCAAGTACAGCATCGACTCCCAGTAGTTCAATGCCCTCACCCTCACCGACCTCTACCGTCACTCCCTCGATGATTTCGTTGCGCGGACCATAGACAGGGATTCCGGGGTAGTTCCCGGTCAACTGCTGAATCCCGCCAATATGATCCCAATGTTTGTGCGTGATCAGGATTGCCGAGAGTTTTAGATCATGCTTCTTCAGATGGAAAAGAACCGGTGTAGCGTCCCCGGGGTCAACAACAACCGCGGAGTTGCCGCCTGCACTGCTGAGACACCAGATATAGTTATCATCAAATGCTGCAATGGGATCAATCTTCATCACCGCTCACCTGCTGTAGAGACTGTCCGGATCAATGATTGGATCGCTGTCAATCACCACCCGTCCTTCATCCACACGGTGAAAAAAGCAGCTTCGCCTTCCTGTGTGGCAGGCCGGCCCCGTTTGATCGACTTTCAGCAGGATGGTGTCGCCATCGCAGTCAAACGCCATTGATTTGAGATGCTGCACCTGTCCTGACGACTCACCTTTACGCCAGTAGGCCTGGCGAGAACGCGACCAGTAGCAGACTCGCCCTGTTTGCAACGTCTCTTCGATGGATGCGCGGTTCATCCATGCCATCATCAGCACCTCGCCACCCTCATACTGCTGTGCAATCGCCGGAATCAGCCCGTCCTCATTGTATTTGAGGCTCTCAAGCGCATCGTCCAGCAGGCGAGCCTCGCCTTTGTGTGATTTCTCATGGTTTTTGAAATTTCTCATTTTGTGATTTCTCAGTAAGTTCGTTGAAGCACGGCAGGGTGCAGAACATATTGTAACGCCGGATTCATACAGCTGAGGTAAAATACTCATTATGAAAAAGAAAATTTACCGCGTTACATTCCTGAATCAATCAAAGGTATATGAACTCTACGCCACTGATGTGAACCATGGCTATCTTCCGGGGCTTATCGAGATCTCGGGAATCGTGTTTGGCGAACGCTCTTCAGTTGTTGTGGATCCCTCCGAGGAGAAGCTCAAACAGGAGTTCGCCGGGGTTTCCGTTACACACATTCCATTTCACTCACTGATTCGCATCGATGAGGTCACAAAAGAGGGGACTGCTAAAATCAGCGATGCCACTGCAGGCTCCACGGTGACTCCTTTTCCATCAAACTTCGTGGATGCCGGAAAACCTGAATAATGGATCCATTGAAGCACAACATCGAAATTCAGCGCGCATCCCTGCGCAACATGCTGATTGATCCGATGCAGCGTATTGGCCGTGAAATCAGCGCTAAATGGGATGACAAGGAACGCCTGGATCAAGCCCTGCTCGCTGCCCTCAGCACCCTGCCCTATGTCAAATATCTCTACGCCATGAAACCGGACGGGATACAGATCAGTGACAATGCGGCGCTGGATGAAGGTCTGATCGGCAGGGATTTCGGACGTGACCGCTCTGCACGCCCCTATATGTCGCCTTACCCTGCTATTCAGGAGATGACCCTGTCAGAGACATACATCAGTCAGCGCATTAAACGTCCGTCAATTACAGCAATTCAACCCGTTCAAAAAGAGGAAGAACTGCTCGGTTTTCTGGGAGCGGATGTCGATTTAAGGGATCTGCCGCTAACGCTCGATGTTTACGAGGAACCCAACAAGTGGCAGCAACTGAAAGGCGATCCGGCAATACGCGGACAGCTCTTCAAGCAGCATCGCGTGGAGAGCCGGCTTGACCGTCACATCGATGAAATCCTGCCCGTCATCGAAGAGTTGATGTGTGAAAGCGGCGTCTTTCACGGCAAAATTCACTTCTCTTCAAACCGCGCTACCATCTGGCATATTGATGATCCCTACTGCTACCGTCTGCTTGATTATGACGCCCTGGTAGACCCGGACATCTGCCTTACCTACCCGCATCGTGACTATCCACACAAAGCAGTTATTCCAAAGAATGCCATTGCCCCTATCCTGGATACATTCAAACATCTGCGCTTTGCTGACGACACCATTTATCTGCGCGCCGGCTCGATCAATATTTTCAATGGAATTGTCGGGTTGAATTTTTCCTGTGACGGTTCACACTACATCCCCTATACACAATTTCT
>DAOUQU010000426.1 GCA_030625445.1 Gammaproteobacteria bacterium | reverse complement strand
TTGTAACAATTAACTTTGCTATTTGTGATTCCTCGATTAGACTCTGTTGCATCCAGACTTTTACTGGATGTATCTACCCTTTAATGGAGGAAATCATATGTCACTCAAAGGTTCAAAAACCGAAACCAGCCTCAAAGATGCATTTGCCGGGGAGTCCCAGGCCAATCGCCGCTATCTCTACTTTGCTGCAAAAGCGGATGTCGAAGGCTATAACGATGTCGCTGCCGTCTTCCGCTCTACAGCTGAAGGCGAAACAGGCCATGCGCACGGCCATCTCGAGTATCTTGAAGAGGTGGGCGATCCCGCAACAGGCCTGCCGATCGGCGGCAGCAGCGACAACCTGAAAGCAGCCATCGCCGGCGAGACGCACGAATATACCGATATGTATCCCGGTATGGCAAAAACTGCACGTGATGAAGGCTTTGACGAAATCGCCGACTGGTTTGAGACCCTGGCTAAAGCCGAGCGCTCCCACGCCAATCGTTTCCAGAAAGCGCTGGACTCTCTGGACGACTAGGATGTCAAATCTCTCAACTCTGCTCCTTTACACGGCGGGGTTGAGAGTCTAACAACTCTTAAATTTCTGTCATAGGATGTGTCGAGCTTGCGAGGCGCATCGATCGGCAGGTGAATACAGAAGGAGTTCACTATGGCGACAGTTCGCGAAGGCAGCCTCGAGGCGCCTACACGTCACCCTCTCGATTGGCTGAATCCTGAATTCTATGATCAGGATAACCTCTTCAGTGAGCTGGAGCGGGTTTTCGATATCTGTCATGGATGCCGCAGATGCGTCAGCCTGTGTCACTCGTTTCCAACGCTGTTTGACCTCGTCGATGAGTCCGCCACCATGGAGGTCGATGGCATCGCCAAAGAGGATTACTGGAGCGTCGTCGATCACTGTTACCTGTGCGACCTCTGTTATCTGACTAAATGCCCCTACGTGCCGCCGCATGAATGGAATGTTGACTTTCCACACCTGATGCTGCGCGCCAAAGCTCTGAAATTTAAACAACAGGGCGCTTCACTGCGTGACAAGGTGCTCAGCAGTACCGATAGCATTGGCAAGCTGGCTGGTATCCCTGTGGTCTCTACAGTGGTCAATGCCGCCAATGCAAATGGCGGATTTCGCAAGGTTCTGCAAAGTACTCTCGGCGTCAGCGCTGATGCGGTTTTACCTGAGTATCACAGTAAGAGTATGCGTCAGCGTCTCTCCTCTGACAGTGGTGAAGGAGCCCAACCTGCAGGCAGGACAACCGGTCGCGTAGCGCTGTTTGCCACCTGTTACGGTAATCGCAATGATCCCCGCATGGGCGAAGATCTGAAAGCGGTGTTTGAACACAATGATATTCCGCTGACACTGGCTCCGAAAGAGCAGTGCTGCGGCATGCCCAAACTTGAACTGGGTGATCTCGAGGCAGTGAAGCGGGCCAAAGAGGCAAATATCCCGGTACTGGCGAAACTTGTTGATGAAGGCTGGGATATTGTGGCCCCCATTCCCTCATGCGCACTGATGTTCAGGCAGGAGCTGCCGCTGATGTTTC
>DAOUQU010000165.1 GCA_030625445.1 Gammaproteobacteria bacterium | reverse complement strand
CGGCTACTACTATCATCACGACCGTGGACGCTGGCATCATGTCAGGCGGCTTCCACGCCATATCCACATTAATCAACATGATCGCGTTCACCTTCGCATGCGCGGTGACAGGCCCTATTTGAAACACAATGAGCACCGGCGAAAATACAAGGGATATCGCAAAAACGACAAGCATAGATACAGGGATGATAGATACAGGAGTGAACAGAAGCATGACAGACGATACAAGCGTGACTACAAGGATGAGCGGAAATATGACAAGCGTGACTATCGGGATGAACGGAAGCGTGACGGGCGTGGGCACAGGGATAAGAACAGGGACAACAAGCGTGGATCCGGGAAGCGAGACAACATCAACACGCACTACACCGAACTCTACAAAAAGCAATTAAAAGAGAAGGATCAGAGACGCAAAAAGAAGAAGAAAAAGAAGCAGGAGCAGGAGCAGGAGCGAAACAGGGATAAACAGAAACATGACAAGCGTGGCCACAGGGATGAGAACAGGGACAATAAACGGGGATCCGGGAAGCGTGACAACATCAACACGCACTACACCGAACTCTACAAAAAGCAATTAAAAGAGGAAGATCAGAGACGTAAAAAGAAGAAGCAGAAGAAGAAAAATAAGCGGCAGCAGGAGCAGGATCGCGACAAGGATAAAAACAGGGAGAGTGAGAAAAATGCGAAAAACTCAGGGTGGTATCTTCAGAAATAGAGGCAGGTAGCTGTTAGAAACGTGCTTGTTAGGAAGCCACTGTCATTCCGGCCTTCGACGGAATGACGGTAGTTGTGGCTTCTGGACAGATGCCGGCAATGAACCAACTTCAGGGGCATTGCGGTTTTGAACCGTCAGCGCGTACGCTGGAGATTCTTGGCCGCCCGAAGTTGGATACCACGATCAGGTAAGGCTCTGTTGTTCCTCTTTTGTCGCACACTGTAATCGTAATGGTGCTTCCGTAGGCATGTCCCATTGGATAGTATGCGACTTTTCGTCTCGCCCTGGTTGAGGTGTAGCTGCTTCCGGAGTAGATGTTCAACTGCTCTGCCGCTTCTGCGGTGTGAACGATCGGTTCATTTTCCAGGTTGCGTTTTCCGTCGCTATTCCGGTCTTCGAAGATGATCAGCTGATGGTGCCATTTGTTGTCGTTGTTGCACTGCTCGCCATCAATCGTCGGACATAGAATGGTACGGTAACCACTCGTTATTGCGCGGGAGCGTGTCATCACCAGGGTGTTAAAGAGTTTTCTGCTTTGTGAGTAGATGCGGGTTGATGAGATCAGTGATTGAAAGGAGGGGATGGCAATCCCCATCAAAATTGCAGCGATTGCAATCGTGATGATCAGCTCCAGAAAGGTAAATCCCTTGACCTTGACATCCATTTCCAGCTCCTTTTAATCCATTAAAAGCAGAATTCATTGGTTTAACGTTAGCAGGCAATTGTCAATTATTCCATCTTTTTCTTTTTCCGGCTCCCACAATAACTTATCATAAGCAATTCTTAAGGAAGCTCTGTTCAAGTCGCTCCGCGCCTCGACCAGAGCATTCCTTCAAGTTTGTTTACGGGGGAAGGGTTATCATCAATGGTTTACAATGGGCATCCGGATTGCCCTTCCCCCGAACCCCCATCCCCTGGACTTATTCAGAGGTTTTTTACTGTTTCGAGTTTCCAACTGTGCCTGAATTGTCTGCTGCATTGCCGGGTTTCTGCTGATGATCCACGTTTCTGAAATGGCGTGGCAGGCACAGGCTGAATGGCCGTTGTTACTGCTGTTGCAACTGTTGCCGCTGGCGGCTGCGTTGATGCTGTGGTGGCTAAAAAATCCCTCTGTGGCCAAAGTGATTGGTCTGCTTGCCGCCTCCTGTGAAATGTTGCTGGCGATTGATCTTTATCGCCATCTTGACGTTACCGTCAATGTCATGCAATTTGCTGAGCAGTGGTCCCTGCTGCCTGGTTATCACGCTGCCGTGGACGGCATGAGTGTGATTTTTATTCTGCTCACCGCCCTGCTGACGCTGCTGCTGGTGCTCTATATTATCGGCCGCCAGCTGGACGATGCCGCAAAGCTTTTCAGTGTCATCCTGGCGACATCTTCGGTGTTGATGACGCTGTTTACCACTGTCAACCTGCTGTGGTTCCTCGTCTTTTCAGCGATTGAGCTGCTGCTGACCGGGTATCTGCTGATTCACTGGTCCAGTTCTCCGGAGAAAGATCTGGCGCGTGAGCGTTATTTGCAGTTCATGTCTGCCGGGCTGCTGCTGTTTGCCGGTGGCGTCATGATGCTGGGCTGGAACTATGCAGATGCAACCGGCGGCGTGTGGAAATTTGATCTCTTTGATCTGCTTCAGGTTCCGGTCGCGAGCCACCTGCAGTCTGCAATCTTTTTTCTGCTTTTTTATGGCCTGGCGATTCGCACACCCCTGTTTCCTCTTCACGGCTGGCTGCCAATCGTCGCTGCGCACGGAAATGTGGCGCTGGCTCCGGTCATTCTGCTGGGATTGAAGGTGGGCATTTACGGCATGTTGCGTTTTATGTTTCCACTGGTGCCTGAAGCGATCAATGAGTGGCATCTCTATGTCACCGGCTTTGCGGTTGCCGGCGTTTTCTATGCTGCAATCCTGGCGTTCATGCAGAAAAACATGCGGCGGTTGCTCGCCTATGCTGTCATCAGCCATACCAGCATCCTGATCATCGGGCTCTTCAGTCTGGGTCATACGGCGTTTCAGGGCAGTGTTTTACTGGCGGTCAATTTTGGTCTCGCAACGGCGGGATTGCTGTTTATGTCCGGATTTGTGTTTCGCCGTACAGGCAGTATGCTGTTGTCGCGTCTTGGCGGGCTGTTCGACACCATTCCGATTATCGGCATCACTTTTCTGATCGCCGGTCTCTCCATCGTTGGTATGCCCGGAACCCCGGGTTTCGATGCCGTGCATCTGATTCTCGAGGCGTCAATGGAGCGCAATGGCGCACTGGTGACGATTGCCGCCGCCCTGGGGAACGTGTTTGCCGCAGGCTTTTTGCTGTGGGCTTTCCAGCGCGCCTTTTTGACGCCACGCCAAAGCAAGGCTCCAGAGGCGATGCTGGAGACCACCACGCCTCACGAGAGGCTGGTGTCACTGCTGTTGATTCTGGTGCTAGTCGTGGTCGGGTTTTACTCCGAACCCTGGCTGGAGTTGATCGATACCCCGCTGAACGCCCTGCACGAACTGTATAACCCTCATGAGTGATTGTCATGGTTGAAAATTTACTCTCCATGGCGGCAGGTTTGCCCTTGCTGAGTCTGCTTATCCTGATCTTGCCGGCGGGCGCCGGATTGATCTGGCTGTTTCCGGATGCCCGCACGGCGCGCTGGGTAGCGCTGTTGACAGCGATAGTCGGGCTGCTGATCTCTATTGCAGTTGTGGCAGGCTTTGATGCGGCCACACCCGGCTTCCAGTTTGTCGAAAGGAGAGAGTGGATTCCGACCCTCAACATTCACTATATGCTGGGTGTCGATGGCATCTCACTCTTCTTTTTACCCCTGACCAGCCTGCTGTTTATTGGCGTGATACTCTCCTCCTGGAGAAGCATCCGCACCATGGCAAAGCTCTACTTCACGCTGCTGCTGCTGCTTCAAAGTGCGACTATCGGCATCTTTACCGCGCTGGATACGATACTCTTTTTTCTCTTCTGGGAGCTGACCCTGGCTCCGATCTATTTTCTCATCAGTCTCTATGGAAGCGGCCCGAACCGGCGTTATGCCGCATTAAAATATACGCTGCTGATGATGGTTGGCGGGGTGCCGCTGCTGTTTGGGTTTGTGCTGTTGGCGATCTATCAGCCGGGTGATGCGCTGGTTTTTGATTTTATGATGCTGCACGAGCACTTACATGGTGAACAGACGCAGAGACTGATATTCCTGTTGCTGCTGTTCGGCTTTGCCTTCAAGACGCCGCTGTTTCCGCTGCACACCTGGCTGCCGGTGGTGACGATGGAGGGGCCGATTGCGATTGGCGTCATCATGACCGGCCTCAAACTGGGCGCCTATGGTTTGATCCGCTTTGTGGTTCCGTTGGCGCCGTCTGCCGCACAGGAGTTTCACTGGTTGCTGGCTGTTCTGGGAGTGATCGCTATTCTCTATGGCGCATTGATGGCGATGCAGCAGAGCAATCTGCGCAGAATGCTGGCATTCTCCAGTGTCAGTCACATTGGGCTGGTTGTTCTGGCGATCTCCTCGTTCAATATCCAGGGTATTCAGGGTGCCTTGTACCAGATTCTGAACTTTACAATCGTCTCAGGCGGGATTTTCCTGCTCACCGGATTTCTGCATCACCGTACCGGATCAACTGAAATTATCAGTCTGGGCGGAGTGGCCACGAAAATGCCGCTG
>DAOUQU010000412.1 GCA_030625445.1 Gammaproteobacteria bacterium | reverse complement strand
TCAGGCGTTTGTGGTCTGGACTCTATCTTCACCATCTCAGGTGGGACACGTATAGTCTCTACGGATCCCGGCGTTTCCATTCGCTGATCTACCTGCAGCAGAGCTGCTCATTCGATCAGTTACGGCCTTTCGACCACCGGTTTCCTCGGTATTGCCGGCGCAATGCGCTACGGTTTCACCGATACAGTATCCTCCACTCCGCCCGTTCCGTTTCCGGACGAAGGCTCCTGTGCAACATTAACCAGCGAACTGGTGATGTCTGCTGAAGGCCGTTGCTCTATCCGGTTGAGCTACGGGCGCAATAAAATTGGTCGGGGCAGAGAGATTCGAACTCCCGACATCCTGCTCCCAAAGCAGGCGCGCTACCAGACTGCGCTATGCCCCGTTTGCCCAAAAATATACCGATTTGAGCAAGACGCGCGACTATACGGTTTGCAAGCTTTCACGTCAATCCAGTGCGCTATCAATGTGATAATTGCGAATTCAGTGAATTTGTCAGTGTTCATGGCAAGGCGCACCTCGCAGGGAATGGCGGGCACCCTTGCCAAGAGGTGCAACGCAGTCCATGGGCACTGACAAACTCACCCGCAGGGCGCTCCCGTGGCATCCCGCCGCCGCGTTGCAGCACTTGGCAATGTGAATAGCCATTCCCTGCGCACTGCGCCTTGCTGCGAAATGCCACGGGAACGCTGAATACGTAATTATCACATTGATAGCGCACTTGTAGCCCTTGAATTGCCGGAAAAGCACCCTACATAAGGCTGAACCGACCGTTTTTATTATTCAGGAGTCCCTACATGGTAACCACCACCGCCAAGGCAGAAACACACAGTTTTCAGACCGAAGTGCAGCAGCTGCTGCACCTGATGATTCACTCGCTTTACAGCCACAAGGAAATCTTCCTCCGCGAGCTGATCGCCAATGCCTCCGACGCAACCGATAAACTGCGTTTTGCCGCTGTCCAGGACAACGCCTTAATGGAAGACGGCGAAGAACTGGAAATCCGCCTGGAGGTCGATAAGGACGCTCGCACCATCATCATCACCGACAACGGCATTGGCATGAGCCGTGATGAAATCATCGAGAACCTCGGCACTATCGCCAGTTCCGGCACCAAGCAGTTTGTTGAATCCCTGTCAGGCGATGAAGCAAAAGATGCCAGTATGATCGGTCAGTTCGGCGTCGGCTTCTATTCCGTCTTCATGGTCTCCGACAAGGTTGTAGTAGAGAGCCGCCGTGCAGGCCAGGATGACGATGATGCCGTCAAATGGACGTCTGACGGTCAGGGAGAATACCAGCTTGAGGATGGTGATCGCGCTGAACGCGGCACCCGCATCACGCTGCACATTAAAGAAGGTGAAGACGAATACCTGGACGACTATCGTCTGCGCAGCATTGTCGGCAAGTATTCAGATCACATCACTCTGCCCATCCGCATGCTCAAAGAAAGCGGTAAGGAAGACGATAAGGAAGTGGAATGGGAACAGATCAACAAGGGTGCTGCACTCTGGGCACGTCCTAAAAGCGAAGTTTCCGATGAGGACTACAACAACTTCTACACCACGCTGAGCTACGACCCCGAACCGCCGATGACCGTGCTGCACAACCACGTCGAAGGCAAACTCGAATACACATCACTGCTGTAT
>DAOUQU010000334.1 GCA_030625445.1 Gammaproteobacteria bacterium | reverse complement strand
CGATCGCAAACCCATAATAGGAGCGGCGGGTTTGAGGGTCGGATGTATGTGGCTTTGTTGGACGAAGCCGCTATCGCGGCAGATGAAACCGAGGTAAACATCCCCATAATCTCTCTACCACCTGATGTTCAGGTGGGCCGTGTGACTCACGGTAACCTTCAGAGAGATTACAAGCATGAACTCAATTGAGCAAGCTCGATTCAAACCCCTCTATCAACAAATGCAACAAGCCCTCCTGCTGCAGGGCATGCGGCCCAAGACCATCGCTGCCTATTCACGTGGGGTACGCCGTGTTGCAGATTATGTTGACCGCTGCCCGGACAATCTCACCGCTGACGAACTGAAATCCTACTTTGCTTTACTGGTGAATTCGCATTCATGGAGTACTGTCAAACTTGATCGCAACGGCATCCAGTTTTTCTATCGCCATGTACTTGGCAAGCCGTGGGACTGGGTGATGATTGTCAAACCACCCGAGGTACGAAGTCTGCCTGATATTCTGACACGTGAGGAGACCCTTGATGTCATTAATAGCATCCGCAAACTGCGCTATCGTGTTTTCTTCCTCACGCTCTACAGCATGGGGCTGCGTTTAGGCGAGGGGTTGCAGTTAAAAGTCGGTGATATTGACGGGCTACGTCATCGTATCCATATCCGCTGTGCGAAGGGAGGCAAGGATCGGTATGTGCCATTGCCGGAAGTCACACTGGATGTGCTACGACGTTATTGGTCGACGCATCGCCATCCTCAATTGTTGTTTCCAAATCCCACCAGGGGAGCACAACGGATGCACCTCGCCACCACGCCGATGGATCGTGGCGGTGTCCAGTTGGCGATCAAGGCCGCCGTTACGGATTGCGGTATTCAGCGGAACATCTCGTCGAGATCACTGAGGCATGGATATGCAACGCACATGCTGGAACTTGGCGTTGATCTGAGAGAGATCCAGGCGATTCTTGGGCATGTGCGTCCGGAGACGACAGCCCGCTATGCCCACCTGACCGATGTCACCAGCGCCAATGCCTCCAAACAGCTCCAGAAAATGTTCTCTTCCTTCTCGATTCGCTGGGAGGATGCGGCATGATTCTGTTATCCACCCTGATTGCCACCTTTGGTGAACCGTTACGCCAGAAGTTTGGAGATCAATTACTGCCGGGACATCATCGGGCGCTCCACGCCATGGGAAAATGTCGCACCGAGGAGAGTCCCGTGATGATCGTCCACTGTCCGGATTGTGGCTCACAAGAGACCATCCCGCACTCCTGCGGCCATCGTAATTGCCCGCACTGCCAGCATCATGAAGGCCAACAGTGGCTGGAACGTCAACGCGGCAAGCTGCTCCCGGTCGATTATTTCATGGTGACCTTCACGCTGCCGTATCAGTTGCGCCAGTTGGTATGGCAACATCAACGCATCGGCTACGATCTACTGCTGAAACTCGGCTGGCAGACCCTCATGCAGTTCGGCTTGAATGATCCACAATTGAAGGGACGGATCGGCGCACATGCAGTGCTCCATACCCATTCGCGAAAGCTGGACTTTCATCCTCATGTCCATTTCATCGTACCGGCAGGGGCGCTGGATTCGAAGCATCGATTATGGCGGAAGAAAAAGGGAAAATTTCTCTTTCATCATGAAAGTCTGGCCAGGGTCTTTCGCGCCAAATGGTTCGAGGCGATGAAGCAGGAGGAGCTCAAGGTGAGCGCGACCATCCCGAATAAGTGGGTGGTGGATTGCAAACATGTCGGTCGCGGCGACAAGGCGCTGACCTACCTGGGCAAATACCTCTATCGCGGTGTGTTGCAGGAGAAGGATATTCTGCATTGCAAAAATGGAAAGGTAACCTTTCGTTACACGGACAACAGCGGTGCAATAAAAACCCGCACCCTGCCAGGTGCGGATTTTCTCTGGCTGCTGCTTCGGCATGTATTGCCCAAAGGCTTTCGTCGCGCCCGCGACTATGGGTTTCTCCACAGCAATTGCAAAGCGATGATTCAGCTGCTGCAGTATCTCTTCCAGTTCTGGATTCGTCCTTTACAGAAGCAGTCCAAAAAGCCGCCAATTCCATGCAAGAAATGTGGCGGGATCATGGCGATCATCGCTACCCGGATTATACCAGTCCTGACGGTGCAGCTTATGACGCAAAAAGAGCCGATATGAAACTGACAGCGCAAGATACAGGAGGTGAACAGCTGAGAGAGTGACCGATCTCATCA